>CAYSHS010000054.1:0-14480 GCA_964430845.1 uncultured Pirellulales bacterium
GAAGATAAGGAAGCACGCAATCTCCGCTGGAGTTTTCTTGGCAGACTCCCGATGAGGCGAACCCTGAAATATAAAATAGGCTCGAACTTCGTTACCATCGATTTTGTGCACGCGTCACCCAGGCGGCCCATAAACGAATACATTTTCCCCGATGATGTTTATAACAATCCCCTGAAAGTTCGTATGCTGTTCGATAAGGTCAAGCATATCTGCTTTGTCGGTCATACCCACATGCCGGGCGTTTTTTTGGACGAGCCTGACTTCTACCTGCCCGGCGAGCTTGGTGACAGCTACCCGATTGTCAGCGAGGAAAAAGCTATTATAAATATTGGCTCCGTAGGCCAGCCCAGGGACAAGGACAACAGGGCAAGCTATGTATATGTAAAGGGAAGCGAGGTGCATTTTGTTCGTCTCGAATACGATTACGAAACCACGATGAAAAAGATTTTTGCGATAGACCAGTTGGATAATTTCCACGCAGAGCGTCTGCAAAATGGTAGATAAAATTATAATATTGGCTGAAAAATAAAATGCGATATCTAAAATGGACTGTAATTGTTTTTGTGATTTATTGCGGCGTGCTCGTTGTCGAATCAGGAATGTTCGCAAATGCATCAAAGACTGTAAAATACCCTATTCTTATACAGCAGACAACAGGAACAGATACACTGGAAACTTCCGACGTAAATTCTGCACCGCAGGCAGGACTATCGGCAGGCTCGGAAAATGCAAGGCCGCAAATAGATGAATCGGTGTCTTTCTCCGCTGAACCGGGAGAGGTGAATAATATTACCATAGGCTCGAACGACAAGGATAGCGGGTATAAATATCAAATCGAATTATCTCCAAGAGGTGCCTCGATACGAAGAGCCACTTTCAGCGAATTCGATGATCGTAGTCATGGTGCTCCGGTGCCTCTCGACATAATTATGCCGGCAGCTCGAAGTAACAACACCGAAGTTCTGGCAATGTCCAACATGGAATTTATGTTTCCTGATTACAAAAAGCAACTGCGACTGGAAGACTTGTACTGGCAAAGTTTTGGGCCGGATACTTTTGAAGATGGTTCTGTGCGAGTGCGTTTCGAGGCAATCATATACGAAAAAAATACGAAAGAGCATGTGATAAAAATTACAAAAACATACACACTCAAAAAAGACAGCTATCTTCTTGACTGTGACATCACAGTCGAAAATCTTTCCGATACGGATAAAAAAATCCAGTTTAACTTAAATGGCCCATCTGGACTCGACAGGGAAGGTTTCAGAAGTGATATGCGTGCGGCTATTGGCGGCTTTAGAAATTCCCAGGGTCAGTTTGACATCGAAACTGCCAATGTGAGAACTCTTGCCAAATACAATAACAGCAGCGATTTAAAAAAACCAGGCTCGGATTTAGTCTGGGCCGCTGCGGTTAATAAATATTTCGCAGCTATTCTCGTGCCCCTGCCAAGTGATGATAAATCTTATTGCGACTGGGTACAGAAAATCACGGGACGTTTATATGACCCGGATGGAAATCCCAAGAAAGACAGCGGCGATGAAATGTTAGGAGTGAATTTTAACATCTCCCCTGATGATTTAGCAGCGGCTGGTAAGGACGGAAGCTCGAGAACTTACAATTTCAGACTGTACATCGGACCAAAAGAAAAAACCATCTTCGATAAAAACGAGCAGTACAGCATGTGGGGCTTCGTTAATGTAATTACTTTCAGCGCCTGCTGCTGTCCTGCCACTATAATAAATCCCCTTGCATTCGGAATTTTAGCCATAATGAAATGGATGTACATCTACATCCACAATTATGGAGTTGTTATCATAATATTAGTGTTCCTGATGAGACTTATCATTCACCCTCTCACAAAGAAAAGCCAGGTCTCGATGAGCAAGATGAGCAAGCTGGCCCCGAAGGCAGAGGAAATTAAGAAAAAATACGCAAATGACAAGGCTGAAATGAACAAGCAGATGATGGCGCTGTACAGGGAACAGGGTGCATCGCCTATCATGGGAATGCTTCCGATGTTCGTACAAATGCCTATCTGGATAGCCTTGTGGAGTGCAGTGTATTCGAGTATCGCATTGCGAGGCGCGGAATTTTTGCCATTCTGGATTACCGACCTTTCCGCACCTGATGCGGCCTATACATTCCCGCATCCGCTTATAGTCCCGCTTTTAGGCTGGAAAATTGCCTCGATTAACCTGCTTCCCATTTTGATGGGCGTTGCGTTTTACCTCCAGCAGAAATTGATGCCCACCCAGACAGGCCCGTCATCGAATCCGCAGATGGAACAGCAGCAGAAAATAATGAAAATTATGATGCCCTTAATGTTCCCTATTTTCCTGTACAACGGCCCATCCGGAGTGAATCTTTACATTATGGCAAGTACATTTGCCGGCGTTATAGAGCAATACGTTATACGCAAGCACATCCGGGAAAAAGAAGAAAATGAAGCTAAAGGACTCGTCTCGGTAACAAAAAAGACCGGCGGAAAAGTTAAAAAGAAAAAACCGAAACCATTCTTTAAAAATTAGGGGATAGGGGATAGGGTATAGGGGATAGAGTATAAGAGACAGAGAAAATGAAACCTCTAAAAAGTTTCAAAGAGCTTATAGTTTGGCAAAAATCTTATAGGCTCGTTCTTGAGATGTATAGAATCACGAAAGATTATCCCAAGTATGAAATATTCGGTTTGTCTCAACAGATGAGGAGAGCCGCTGTGTCTATACCGTCAAATATAGCTGAAGGTTACGGCAGAAAACATAAAACTGAATATCATCATTTTCTTTCTATTGCATATGGCTCTCTTGCTGAATTGGAAACTCAATATATGCTTTCCATAGACCTTGGCTATATTGAACAAAATGAAGTTATAGATACATTATTAAAAGAGGTTGGCGCAATGCTATATAGTATTATGAATCCCAAAAAACATAAGGATTAAAATCCATGCATCCCTTAAACCCTATACTCTATACCCTATACCCTATACCCTAAACCCTAAACCCTAAACCCTATAATGTATGATATCAATAACACAATCGTTGCTGTCAGTTCGCCTGCAAAGGAAAAAAGAGTTATTGTGCGCATCACCGGTCCCGAAGCTTTTAAAGTCTGCCGCAGGATTTTTAAAAGTGATTCTGAGCTAAACATACCTGCCGGGGAAAGAAAACTATTTTACGGAAATCTTGTTATTGATAAAGAGCTTGAGCTTCCCGCTTTTTTGTATCTTTTTCCATCTCCTAATTCCTATACAGGAGATGATATCGCGGAAATTCACATTTACACAAATCTATCAGTAACAGAAGCAATCTTAGATAGACTCATACAACTTGGTCTTCGCACAGCCGAGCCTGGTGAATTTTCTGCGCGTGCGTATCTAAATGGCAAGATGGACCTTGCACAGGCTGAAGCAGTGAACGAAATCATAGTCAGCTCCAACCGGTTGCAGTTGTCAGCCGCTGAGAATCTTCTGGCGGGCAAGCTGTCGCAAACCACAGAGGAAATTCGCTCTTCCATAATGGATTGCATGAGCAGGCTGGAAGCAGGACTGGATTTTAGCGGCGAAGATATAGAATTCATATCAAAACTGGAAGCAATTGAAAAACTCACTCAAATAAAAAAGCTGCTCGAAGAATTGTTAGCAGGAAGCATTCGATATGAATCAGTAGTAAATTTGCCATCCATCGGAATCGCAGGCGCTCCGAATGTGGGCAAGAGCACACTTGTAAATAAACTACTCGGCTCAGAACGCAGCATAGTCTCGCACGAACGCAAAACTACCAGGGATGTCATTACCGGCATGTTGCGGCTTGAACATTACAACTGCGTCCTGTTCGACTGCGCAGGTTTGATTTTGGAGCCGGAAAATATTTTGGATGAACTCGCACAGCAATCAGCTATCGAGGCATTACGAAACAGTACAGTTGTCGTTTTCTGCATCGATATTTCCAAAGAGGACTGGACAGATGATTATGCAATTCGAGAGTTAATAAATACAAATATTATAATTCCCATCGCGACCAAGTGCGATTTAGTAAAGGAAAATGATTTACCCCCCCTGCTTGAAATTTTGAACATACTTTTCGGAATTGACTTTATCCCGGTTTCAGCAAAAACCGGCCACGGCGTTAACTCCCTGCTTGAAAAAATTGATTCGTCTATATACTCTCAAACCTCAAATTCCGAAAGTCCCCTTGCACTTGTCTCACGTCATAAAAAGGCAGTGACAGATGCAATTACAAATATCGATGAAGCCATCAAGGAATTAAACCTGGAAAATGACGAAGTCTGCGCTATGATGCTTCGAGCCGCATATAAGGAAATCTCCCAAATCCAGCAGCAAAATATAGACGACCACATCCTCGACCGGATTTTCTCAAGATTCTGCATCGGGAAATAAAGATTCTATCAATCTCACCATTTATCACTCCTATTGCATTCAGAATAAATTTCCTTAGCGATACTCATGGAGATTTCGTTGAGTCGAAATGTCAAATAATCACTAATTTGCAAAAGGTACACTTGCGGCTGGAAAATTTTTATTCCTCTTGTATCGCCGTATTTTGAAAACAGCTTTTCACTTAGCTCTCGTTGCGCTTTGCGCAATTGATTTTTGTTTATATTATTTGACGGATTATTCATGTACTCAAAAAGGATTATTCTCGAATCCCTGTCGAGCGAATATAGAATCTCTGCGGGCCGGTAGTTCTTACAATTTTTATAATCGGGACATATTATTCGTAACATACGGTCGATAACATCGAATACCGTGAGTTTTTCAATTAATTTCTTTTCCAGTAAAGCAGAGCATAAAAGAACATGTAAAAGCATTTCCCTGAGCTTGTCTGTTTTGTTAGTGAACGCCAGGCAGCCCAAAAGAGCATATTTAATTTCGAAACAATCGAACAGAAAATTCGCGTTGGAATTGCTTGGCCTCGTATTTACGCGCATAGTATCTCCCTTTCACTGTACATAATCCCTTATGAATATCCCGCAGTAATACAAAAAGCACCGCGGCTGACACGCTCACTCTCAGGCTCGCCAGAGCCTTGCAGGACGTGAAGCGCACGGTGCTTTATAAACTACTTTACAACGGACAGCCGCTTTGAATGATAAAAAACTGCGGTGCCCCCTGTATAAACAAAGAGCACCGAGCCTCCCAAACGTTCCTGCTTTCAAACTGGCGATTTAAGAGTGAAACGTCTGAAAACTCAGTGATTTCAGATTTCTTTTATTTCCTTTTTTATTAGCCTATAATATTACCTTTCATTATTCCCGCGACCTTCCCTTTGAAAGCTAAGGTGCGATTTTATCACACCATGTATGAATTATAGAAAACCATACACCAGCGTCAATAAAAATTTATAAGAAAAAAATCAAAAAACAAAACATAAATCCACATTCGCCAAAACCTTACTTCAAACTAAGCCAAAAACTCGTTATATGAACTATATATATTGTCGATAAATGTAAACATACATGGATGAAAAAGCCAATCCCGCAAAAGCAAGTTTATTATTCTGTTTCGTTCTGAAGTATTTTTTTATGAAATAATGCAAATAAACTATGGAGATATAAAAGAATGACTACGTTTGATGATCCAATTATTATTGAAATGTACCTAGAATACAATATCCCTTGTGATACTCTTATCTGCGATCAAGAGCTATTTTTCCCATTTGTTGAAGATTATATTCAAAGAACAGGCCAGCAGGTTGAACTTCCACAATTTGCCAAACATCTGTTAAAACTTCGAAAATGCGGTGAAGCAAAAGGAGGCTTGCCAAGATTAAGAAGAGTTTATAATGGTAGAAATTGAAATAAATATAAAAAAACAATACTTTTTGTAAAACTGTTATTTTGAAAGCAAATACTATGGAAAATTCTAAAATAAATAACATACCAGATTATCTCCAAACCACTCAATTGAGTGGTTTAAATCAACCTGGGATTTTATTTCAAGCAAATTCTCCTTCGTTTTTAGAAAGCCCTTTTATAACAACACCTGTAGATAACTTAAATAGGGATTTAGAAAATTTACATAACCAAATCACTCAATTACAGAGCGAGGTTGCTGGAAAAAGAGAGCTTGAGAAAGTCAATCAACGTGTAGACAAGATGGTAAAATCTATAGAAAGTGCAACTGAACAAGGACATGAATTAAAAGCAAAAGTGTTGCTCCCTCCGTCTGAATATTTGAATATCCAACTTGTACCATCACATACTCTTGAAAGATTAGAAGAATATCGAACTGATGAAAAGAAAATATTTGTTCTATTAGGATCTTTTCTGGGAAGCATACTTGGTATCTTATCAAATTGGGCAACACAAAAAACATTCGCTATGAATCGGGCATCTTGGGTGCTTTTAACAATGTGTATAATTGTTACAATCCTTTCAACATATTACGCATGGATTATTAGTGGACGTGTAAAAATTGCAAAATCGAAACTGTTTATTCCCAGAAATAAAGATATTGAGATAGCAAAACAAGCTGAAATACAAGAAAAGCATTCTTAATATATTCATAAAATGAAATATAATTATTTAAAAAACAATTTATCAAGGAGTGATACATTACCATGACAGGACGTGGAGAAGTAAGAGAACGTAAGAAAGCAATGGATCAGTGGGATTATGAGACAACGAAGAGTGTTTGTCTTGAGAAGAAATCAAAAAGGGAAATCATACTTATATAAAGCAGTGGGTAAGGGGATGCCACTTCGACTGGCTTAATTCGCGATAAAAGAAAATGGTGTGCACAGCACACCCTACGAAATACTTTATTACTCTGTGTCCTCTGTGTTCTCTGTGGCATTAAATAGGATCATCAGGCGGGACATCGTATTTTTCAATTAACTCTTCCATTGTCGGCATCCACTCTTTCCGACATGTTATGCTAATTTTATGTTCTCCCCTGTCACCAATACCATACGAGCAATTCGTATGCCTTTCATTGAACTCAGCCAA
Organism: uncultured Pirellulales bacterium; assembly: GCA_964430845.1. Lineage (GTDB taxonomy): Bacteria > Planctomycetota > Phycisphaerae > Sedimentisphaerales > Anaerobacaceae > JAFGPS01. Next base: position 6,970 of record CAYSHS010000054.1, read on the forward strand.
CATCTTCTCAAATTCAGGAGTATATACTGTCAGATATTTCGTATCGAAAATCCGCTCTTCGAGATAACCAAGGTCTATAAGAGCTTTTTCATGTTTCTGGAACCTATCCTCCGCTCGATTGGATTTTCTTTCTTCATCCTGCATACTATATTTTCGCATAGATTTAAGTGCCGATTCCTGACACCACTTGTGATATGAAATCTGTATGTCTTTTCGGAAATAATATCCGATAGCAGAAAGACCGATTATGAGCAGTAAAACAACGAACTGCATCGATAACACCCTGACAATATCTCTCACTAACTTCTTCATATTCTGATATCAATAACATAAACAAAATAGTGTTTCAAGTATTTTCCATTTTATTTGCCTGTTCGGATTAACAAGTGGTATAATATATTAAATATGAAAGTTTTAACAAGGTAAGAGAAATGTATATTGTCGGTGAAAGATGATGTACGCAACTTTTTTGAGCGGAGGTTTTGAAAGATGGCCGCTAAGAATACGAAAAACAAGAAACCTCGCGAAAGCAAAAAGATTATCAAGAAAGAGCTGAGTGAATGTGAGGTTAAGTTCCAGGTGCTTTTCGATAACGTCAGCAGCGGCGTAGCCATTTACGAAACCAAAAACGACGGGCAGGATTTTTACTTCATGGATTTCAATCGTGCGGCTGAGGAAATCGAGCATATTAAAAAAGAAGAATTAATCGGCAAAAATGTCAAAGATGTATTCCCAGGCGTCGAAAAGTTCGGGATACTGGATGTTTTCCGAAGGGTTTATAAGACAGGTATTCCCGAGCATCTTCCTGTTTCAATTTACAAAGACGAGCGTATCGCAGGCTGGCGCGAGAATTATGTCTATCGCCTGCCTTCGGGACTAATCGTAGCGGTTTACGACGATATAAGCGCCAGGAAGCACACTGAGCTTGCGGCTCAAATGACTGACCAGTGCTTTCGAGCAATCGCTGATTATACTTACGACTGGGAACTCTGGATAAGCCCGACAGGACGGGTGCTCTGGACAAATCCTGCAGCAGAGCGAGTGACCGGATACAGCGTGAGGGAAATTATGTCAATGCCGGACTTCCCGGGAACTATCGTTTACGAACAGGACCGAGAACGAATGGTCAGGGCTTTCCACTCAGCTATTAATGGCTCGACCGGCAATGATGTCGAGTTCAGAATAGTGCGCAAGAACGGCGAGATTACCTGGGTAGCTGTCTCATGGCAGCCAATATACGATGATAAAGGCTTGTCGCTCGGCCACCGCGAGAGTATTCGGGACATATCCGAACGAAAGGAAGCCCAGTTGAAACTCGAACAAGCTCTCGGAAGAGCTTTATAATATAATTTTACCATAATAAGAGCTAATCCAAAATAATAAATAACTTTCCTTGACAATTTGGGCTTTGTCTTTTGCAATTATCATTAATAATATGACGTTATAAATTGGAGTTAAAAAAGTGGGACTAACTAAGGTTACTACAAAAATATCATCATTAGGAAATACTGCTGATTTCTTTGAAGCTGTTTTTTTAGTAGATACAGGTGCTACTGACTCAATGGCTCCTGCTGATGAATTGGAGAAAATCAAGGTTCATAAAGAAGGCAAGATGTCTTACGAGCTTGCCAACGGAACCATAAAAGAGTATTATTACGGACTTGTTCGTATTGAGTTTATGGGCGAGATAACAGCCGGACGGATTATTTTTGGAAAACCAGGCTGTGAGCCGCTTCTTGGAGTAACAACTCTCGAATCAGTAGGCATAATTGTTGACCCAGCCAATAAGACCCTTAAAAGATTGCCTCTATTCCTTTAAAAAATATTTAAGCATTTTTTTTTAGCATCGAGAGATAAAAACACGGGCCGGAAGCCCATGCTACGATGAGCTTCTTAGCCATTCGACAAATTTTGCAAGGCCTGTTTGGATTTCGGTTTTTGGATTATAGCCGAGTTCTTTAGCAGCTTTGCTCACATCCGCATAAGTGCAGTTCACATCACCAGGCTGCATTGGAAGATGCTCTACTATTGCTTTTTTGCCAAGTGCCTTTTCAATTTCCGCAACAAGTTTATGAACTGTAATCGGCCTGGATTCTCCGAGATTGTAAATATTATAGCCTTCGCATTTCTCAATAGCAGCGGCTGTGCCGTCAATTATATCATCAATATATGTAAAGTCGCGCTTCATCGAGCCATCACCAAAAACCGGTATCGATTTACCCTGCTCAATAAGAGCCGCGAATTTATGAATCGCAAGGTCAGGCCTTTGGCGAGGACCATATACCGTGAAGAAACGAAGACATGTCATATTTATTCCATAAAGATGATGATATGTATGACAGAAAAGCTCGCCTGCTTTTTTTGTTGCGGCGTAGGGAGAAATCGGGAAATCGACGTTGTCATCTTCCGAGAACGGTACTTTTTTATTATTTCCGTAAACACTGGAGCTTGAAGCGAAAATAAATTTCTTGACATTGAGCTTCACGGCAGCTTCGAGCATAACCATTGTCCCTGTCATATTATTGTCACTGTAATAAACAGGCTGCATTATCGAAGGTCTTACACCAGCTCCTGCCGCAAGATGTATGATGACATCAGCTCCGTTACTAAGAGCTTTATTCACGGTATCGCTGCTGCGAATGTCACCTTCGATAATGTGAAAATTTTCATTTTCGAGACAGCCTTTTATATTGCAGCGTTTGATTTGCGGGTCGTAAAAATCGTTAAAATTATCAAGTCCTGTAACAATCCAGCCGTCTGCAAGCAAACGCTCGCAAAGATGCGACCCGATAAATCCTGCTGCTCCTGTTATTAATGCTTTCATAATTCGTATTGTGTATCGCGTATCGCGTATTTTTCATTGTAAGACTTTACTATCCCATAACAGATGGTCTTCCAATGCTGTGATATTCTATGCCGGTCTTTTTAATCACATCGGGATTGTAGAGATTTCTGCCATCGAAGATGAGCGGGCTTTTTAATTTCGATGTGATTATCGTAAAATCAGGATTCCTGAATTCCTGCCAATCCGTGAAAATAACCAGAGCATCAGCGTTATCAAGAGCATCGTAGCCATTCTGCATAGTGTCGATTTTTCCATTTAGAGCCGCTAATGCCGAAGGTCCGGCTTCAGGGTCGTATGCTTTAATTTTGAAGCCGCGTTCGAGAAATTTTTTAATACAGTTAATCGCAGGTGATTCCCTGACATCATCAGTCCTTGCCTTGAAAGCCAGTCCCCAAATCGCCAGTGTAATTTCATTTTCTCTGCCTGCAAAATACTCAAGGATACGCTGCGTAAAACGCTGCTGCTGGTTTACGTTCACCTGCTGAACGGATTTTGCAATTGTCATCTCGATACCATTTAACGAGCCTGTATGAATGAGCGCCCGAATATCTTTGGGAAAACAAGCGCCGCCATACCCGACACCTGGGAATAAGAATGCTGAGCCTATTCTCGAATCGCTGCCAAGCCCTTTTCGTACCTGTTCGATATCAGCGCCGATTTCTTCGCATAATCCGGAAATTTCATTCATAAATGAAATTCTCGATGCAAGCATCGCGTTTGCGGCGTATTTTGTCATTTCAGCGGATACCGGATTCATAAACAGTATGCGGCTGCTCTTACGCATGAATGGATTGTATAACTGCTGCATGATTTCCCGCACGGGGGGATTTGTCGAGCCTATGATTATCCTGTCGGGACTCATGAAATCTTCGACTGCGGCGCCCTCTTTGAGAAATTCAGGATTGCTGACATAATCGAAAGGAACTGAAGTCTTCGAGCTTATTAATTCTGTTACTTGTTTCGCTGTTCCTGGAGGCACAGTGCTTTTTGTCGCTATGATGCGATAATCAGTCATATATTGAGCTATTCCTTCTGCAACGGAGAAAATCGCGGATAAATCACATGAGCCGTCTTCTGCAGACGGAGTACCTACTGCGAGAAATATTATGAGCGAATTGTCCACGCCGTATTTGAGGTCGGTGGTGAAATGCAACCTGTTTAGCTTTTTATTGTGGATTACAATTTCTGTCAGGCCAGGCTCGTAAATCGGGATTACACCGCTATTTAGACCATCGATTTTTGCCTCGTCATTATCCACGCATACAACATTGTTTCCGGCTTCAGCCAGGCACGCCGCTGTTACTAAGCCTACATAACCAACACCTGTCACACATATTTGCATTTTCTGTCTCTCCTTTTTTTATACCGGCAAAAAATAGTGAGCAATACTCATATTATAAATAAAGCCAACAGTTTAATCTATCGGCTCTATCATGTCTATCTCAATTTCGACACTTGCGGCCTGGCCAAGCATATCGACCTGGAGCACAAGTCTTGTCTGGCCATGAACACTAACGACGATGCCCTGTATTCCAAGCAAAGGCCCTGCTATAACGCGGCATTTCTGTCCTTTCTTGAGATATTTGTGAGGCATTATAGGCTCGCCGGTTTTTAAGACACGCTCAATCTGGACCAGCTCATCAATCAATTGCTGCTGGTCTTTCACCTCGATAAGATTCGCCACACGGTCGGTTCTGAGCAGCTCTAATCTCTGGTTCTCATTGCCGCAAAAGAATACATAGCCGCTGAACAAGGGTAAAAGCGATTTAATGGTTCTCCTGCTCTTACGATGAACCTTCAATGTCATCGGAAGAAAATAATTTATTTCCTTGTTAATCAGGTCGTGAGCAAGTGCTTTCTCGTTTCTGCTTTTCGTATGTACAACCCACCACTGACCGGTAAATTCAATAACCGATTTTTCTTCAGGCCATATTATAGGAGGATTTTTGCTTGCGCTTAACACTTTTCTTTTTAATGCCTAATTATTTTTATAAAATTTAAGGATTGTTCGAGCAACAAATTCTACTTGTTCATTAGATAGCTCTGGATAAACCGGCAGCGAGAGAACTTCTTCACAAACACTCTCGGTAACAGGCAAATCACCCTGCTTGTATCCAAGCTCAGTGAAGCATTTCTGCAAATGTAACGGCTTGGGATAGAATATTGCGGAGCCTATTTTATTTTCAGAGAGGAACTTATGTAATTCATCCCTCTGCGGAACCGCAATTGTATATTGATGATATGTACAAATATTTCCCTCGTCAATTTCGGGAGATTTTACAATTGAGCTGGCAAAAAGATTGTTATAAATTGCAGCGTTTTGTCTTCGTTTTTCGTTCCACTCATCGAGATATTTCAATTTTATGTTCAGAACCGCCGCCTGGATACTATCGAGACGGAAATTTCCACCTACCATATTATAGTAATACCTTGGTTTCTGACCATGATCGCGGAGAGATTTGAGCTTTTCTGCAATGGACTCGATATTCGTTGTTACCAGGCCGCCATCACCAAATGCACCAAGATTCTTGGTCGGATAAAAAGAAAAACAGCCATAAGTCCCAAAGTTACCACAACTTATGCCATCGGCGCTCGCTCCTATCGCCTGTGCGGCATCTTCGATAACTACAAGCTTGTGCTTTTTTGCGATTTTTTCAATTTCCTTAATTTTCGCAGCCTGGCCATATAGATGGACAGGAATAATTGCGCGGGTGTTTTTAGTTATCTTTTCCTCGATGCAGGATGGGTCAATGTTGTAGGAATCCGGGTCAATATCCGCAAAAACAGGCTTTGCCCCGAGTCTGACGATTGAGCCTGCTGTTGCAAAAAACGAAAACGCGGTCGTGATTACTTCATCCCCCGCTTTTATATCAGCCGCCATAAGGCTGACCAAAAGAGCATCTGTTCCGCTGGATACTCCTATCGCGTATTTACAGCCTATATATTTAGTGATGTTTTCCTCGAACTGCGAAACAGCCGGGCCGAGAGCGAAATACTGGCTATCGCAAACATCGCTTATCGCCTGAAGAACTTCTTCCCTGATTGGCGCGTATTGCGCCTTCAAATCCAAAAGCGGAACCTGCATATAAACTCCATTTCAACAACTAACTCAAAATGACCGATTACCGATGTCATACCCGTGAAGGCGGGTATCCCTTTATGTATAGCAACGGTAGATTCCTGCCTGAGCAGGAATGACATATCAAGTTAAGTTAGTGAATTTTCAACAATTACTTAAAAATATTCAAACATTCGGTCAGTTTGAGTAACTTAACATATTTCTAAAGTCGACAGTTTAGGATTAATAACGCAAAATGTCAAGAGACACTTATTTTCTTGATTTAACAAAGCTTTCTATGCATTATATGTGATATGAAAAAAGATACATTCAATATATTATTTACCAGTATAGGCAGGCGTGTTTCGTTGCTTGAGAGTTTTCGCAAAGCAGCCGGGAGTCTGAAAATCAATGCACGTTTTTTCGGTACCGATACGACCAGGCTTAGCCCTGCTTTGCAGCTATGCGACCAGGGATTTTTGGTCAAGCCTATAAGCGACATCGGATACATAAGGCAATTGCTTTCTATTGTCGAAAGCAATCGGGTCAGGCTGCTCGTTCCGACTATCGATACGGAACTGAAAATTTTGGCCAGGAATGAAAAGAAATTCGCCGCTTTGGGCTGCCACGCGCTTGTTTCATCAGGGGAAGTAATCGATATTTGCCAGGACAAGAGGCAGACTTATCGCTTCCTAATCAAAAATGGTTTCGAGACTCCGATTACAATGAGTGCCGGCGCAGCATTATCTAAAAGCAATCTCACCTGGCCATGTTTATTGAAACCATGGGATGGTTCTGCAGGCAAAGATGTTGTTGTCGTTAAAAATCGCCAGGAATTAGTGTTCTATGCCAGGAAAATAAAAAACGCAATTTGCCAGGAATATATCGAAGGCCAGGAATATACCTGCGATGTCTATGTAGATTTTGAAAAGAAAGTGTGCTGTGCAGTTCCGAGAAAGCGTCTCGAAATCAGGGCAGGCGAGGTAAGTAAAAGCCAGATTGTGAAAAAACCAAATATTATGAACCAGGCTGTAAAACTGGTTGAGCTTCTTGGAGCCGGGCCTGGTGTAATAACACTGCAATTATTTTTAACAAAAAAACACAAGCTCAAGTTCACGGAAATTAATCCCCGTTTCGGGGGCGGTGCACCGCTATCAATCAAAGCAGGTGCGAATTTTCCAAAATGGATTTTGCAGGAGCTTCAGGGCAAAGAACCGAAAATAAAATATGACGACATTAAAGACGGCCTGACTATGTTGCGATATGACAGCGAAGTATGGGTCGATAATAAATCGTAAAAACTCTCCGTAATTCAGGATAACGGTTTTCTATATAATGATTCTTAAAATTAGTTTTATCTCCAAAAAAGCTGGTAACCTTGCAGTATGAACAATATGTAAGTCTTTTGGATTTAACGCTTTAAAGGCAACAGCATGTTTGTATATAATATAACTGCCATAGTGGAAGGCAGGAAAAAACAGGGTAATTTTATTTACGACTGCAATAAATTAAATTGACTTTTTGTAAACTTTCGCACTTTTATAAATAGTTTAAGCTGCTGGGGCTAACGCTCTCAGCAGGAACTCGAATTTTTTATCATGTACGGCA
>CAYSHS010000055.1:0-952 GCA_964430845.1 uncultured Pirellulales bacterium
TCCTGCTGTTTTGACTAACGTGCTCAAGCTCTATACGTATATAGTCTATGCTCTCTAACGCGGATTCTACCTTGTCGGCCCATTCAATTATTACGATTGATTGCGAATAGCAAAAATCATCGAATCCCAGTATCTCGAACTCGGATATAGAGTTAAGCCTGTAAGCGTCTATATGATAAATATCAAAACGACCTTTGTATTCATTCACAATAACGAATGTCGGACTATTTACAATATAGCCGTCTTCGGCTCCCGCTCCGGCTGCTATACCTTTTATCAGGTGCGTCTTGCCTGAACCTAACTGACCGATAACCGCGATTATTTCGCCGCCTTTCAACTGCGAGCCGAACTTCCTGCCAAACTCTATGGTTTCTTCAGGTGAATATGTAATTATGTCTAATTGGTCATTCATGTTTAACCCGCAAGATGGTCATATCCCTTTATTTTCAATTCACTGACCTGGCCATCAGGCATCTTTATTTGAAATTTTGGAGGTTCTATAATTTGTCCTATTTTCGTAACAGGAACCTCGTCATTCCATTTATTAAGTAGCATATCACAATCCTTTTGTGAAAGAGTAAAGAGCAGCTCGAAATCCTCGCCGTCATTCAATGCGGCTTCTAATGGATTTTCAGCTTTTTTTGCTTCTGCTGAAATTGGTATATGTTCCGCTTCTATTAAAGCGCCAACCTGGCTCTGTCTGCAAATCCGGTTCAAATCCGTGCTTAATCCATCGCTTATATCAATCATCGAATTAAGCGTTATCATTTGAGCTATTCTCAGCGATTCCTTTACTCTCGGCTCGAACTCCAGGTGCTTTCCGAATCCGGAGCCTCCCAGCGAGCCTGTTACGCAAATGAAGTCACCGACTGTCGCACCGGATCTTTTGACCGGCTTGTTTTGTGCCTGTTTGCTCAGCATGGCAACATTTATCGCAAAGAAACTTTCCGAT
>CAYSHS010000055.1:962-14208 GCA_964430845.1 uncultured Pirellulales bacterium
TACCAGTACACAATTATATTTGTTTCCCGCGCGGATAATCCCGGAATGGAGCCGTTTCAGCTCATCCGCACCGAATCCTTTGGGAAGTGCAACAGCAACAACAGCAGCGAGAGGAATTGTCGCCATAGCCGCACAGTCACTTAGACTTACAGCCATAGCCTTGTACCCAACCTGTTCTATGGTAGCGTTTCTTAAATCGAAATGCACTCCGTCCAGCAGCATGTCCGTAGTAATCAGCACAGACTCGGAATTTATGCGTACCTGTGCCATATCGTCACCGATGCCGATTGGAAAATTCTTTACCGGTAATTGTTTCTGACTCGCAAACCAGCCGGTTATTTCATCTTCGCTTACTGTCATCGCCGCTCCAGTTGTTTTGTCCAATATTCCAACTGCCTTTTAGCCTGCTTCGGTCCGGCCGCGCCTTGTGTAACGTAGCTATTCGCTACATTTGCAGCTCCGAGACTTTCAAAAACATCCGGCCCAATAACAGAACATGCTTGTTTAAGCTCGTCGATATTAAGCTCGCTCAATTTCTTTTTTTCTTTTTCGCATCGCCAAACAAGCTCTCCTACAATACCATGCGCTTCGCGAAATGGAACACCTTTTTTAACCAGGTATTCCGCAAAAGCTGTTGCATCAAGAAAACCATCGTTAAGCTCCAAAGTGATGGAGTTGGTATTGAATTTCATATTTCCTATTATGCCGCAGGCCATATCGAGACACGATTCGATTGTATCAGAAGCACTGAAAATATGGATTTTGTCTTCCTGCATATCACGATTATATCCCGATGGCTGTCCCTTGAGAATTGTCAGCATAGCAATTAAAGAGCCGTAAACACGGCCGGTTTTTCCACGAATTAATTCCGCGACATCGAGATTTTTCTTCTGGGGCATCATGCTCGACGATGTGCAATAAGCATCGTCAACAGTTATAAATCCGAATTCGTTCGATGAATAAATAATCAAATCCTCTGCCAGGCCAGACAAATGAGCCGCAATGAGAGAACAATCGAAAATAAACTCGGCGCAAAAATCCCTGTCACTAACCGAATCTATGCTGTTATAAGTAATATCCGAAAAACCAAGCTGCTCTGTGATGTTTTTGCGATTTAGGGGAAGTGTTGAGCCGGCAAGCGCACCGCTGCCCAACGGGGATATATTCAGCAATCTTCTGCAGTTAGTGAGCCTGATAAAATCCCGTTCCAGCTTTTCGACAAAACTAAGAAGATATGAGCCAATAGAAACAGGCTGTGCTCGTTGTAAGTGGGTATATCCGGGCATAATATCATCGGTATATTTGCCTGCCAATTTAACGAATGCTTTCTGAAGTAATGTTATTCTTGCCTGCAAAATCTCAATTTCATCCCGCATCCAGAGCCTTATATCCGTTGCCACCTGGTCATTGCGGCTTCTGCCTGTGTGCAGCTTCTTGCCTGCAAGGCCTGTTTTTTCAATTAGTGCAGCTTCTATTGCCATGTGAATATCTTCGTATTTTTTCTCGAAGCTGAACCGATCCACCGCAATTTCCTCGCTTATCTCAATGAGAGCATCTTTTATTTGTTTGAACTCCTCTTTTGAAATCAGCTTCTGTTCGGACAGCATTTGTGCATGTGCAATCGAGCCGACAATATCATATTTATACAACCTTTTGTCGAAGGAAAGTGATTCGACAAAATTAACAGTCAGCTCATCAGGCTCGCCTGATAATCTTTTTTCCCAACTTTTTTCTGAATTTGACATTTTTATTCTCCAGGAAGATAGTCATTATTTATGCAAATAATACTTACAGCTCAGGAACATGTCAATATTCATAATTTTGATAAAAGAGCAGAAAGCTTTGATATGGATATAGTCAAGTTTGGCAGGAAGAAGAAAATAAAAAATGGGAGAACCATTGTAAGGTTCTCCCTTTGTTCATGCGACTCTTTCCATTTTATTAATCCGATGCTTATTTTATCCGAATTACGATCAGACTTGTATGCAAATACTCAAGATAGATAAAACAAGCTCAAATTAATATGGCCTTTTGGTCATTTATCAGAGTCACCCATTTGTCAAATATACATATAAATAATCGGTTCTCAGCCTGTGAAATCTTGAACCTTTTTAAAAAAGGTTTCTTAACTTTTGCCATTGCAGCACTTATAGAAAAAAAGAGTTTGAACCATATTTGTGAATGCGTTATTATGGTACGAAAATCGCGTTTTTATAAAAGATAATTTTTCTTTGTAACAAGAGTTTTGCAAAAAAGTAATGAAAAAAAATATTCTCGGAATTTCGACAAGCCCAAGAAGAAACGGCAACAGTGACCTGTTATTAAAAAAGGCTCTTTCCGGCGCTGAATCTGCGGGAGCCAACGTTGAATATCTCAGTTTGAACGACTATAAAATCAATCCCTGCATCGAATGTAATTCCTGCTACAAATCAGGAAGATGTGTTATCAAAGATGATTATAATCAGATTTTGGAAAAACTTCTCAAAGCAGACAGGCTCATTTTCGCAACGCCTGTATTTTTCATGAGTGTATGCGCCCAGGCAAAAATGCTGATAGACCGGGGCCAATGCCTCTGGGCGGAAAAATATATTTTAGGTAAAACGGAAAAATCATCTCCTCGTCCCACCATCTCACAAGCGCAATTTCCTTCAAACGACCGTCGCGCAATGGTAATCGCCGTGGGAGGCTCAAAAAGCATAAGGCAGTTCGAGTGCATTCGCTGGATTTTTAAGACTTATTTTGACAGCCTCAGGGTAAATTACGTATCAGGTTTATTCGTTGGAAAAGTCGATGAATTCGGCGCTGTCGAGAAACACCCTACAGCTTTCGATGAAGCATACAGACTTGGCGCCATGCTGGCTTCCCCTGATACTCTATTGCCGGAAAAACCGGTCAATATAGAAATAATCAATAACTAACTTCTGCTATTGTTTATTGGATGCAGGTTATTATAGATTTTTTTATAGACTAAAATTGATTTCTTTTCATCCCCAAAAATATCTACTCGTATGGACAATTTTGTTTTTAGATCAGGAGTTGCAGACATATTAATTTGTATTTTTTTGTCTTGAGAATCCCGTGCTGTAATCTTGGCGGAAAGCACATCCTCAGACTGGCTGATTAAATGTAAATCAAGCTGATCAACCGCTTTTAGGGCTGCTAAATACACTTTTTCAACACTTTCAGGTTCCGTAGATTCCAATGCGCCTTGAATATAAGCAAAAGTTCCAACCGCACCAATACCAACCGCCGCTGCTACACATCCCTGGCCAAAAGCCGCAATTGCAATAAGCATCAAACTAAGACAAACTCGTTTCATTCGCATCCTTGACACTCCTTTTTAATGATACTAAAAACGATTAAAGACCAACAAGTTAGATACATGAAAAGGAGACTTCTGTCAAGAATTATTTGAGGCTATCCCGACAAAAGCATTTTGTCAGCAGTTATTTTTTGGTATTTCGGAATTTGGATCATAACCTTTCATTGTCATTTATTTAAATTCGTCTCTTGCAACTTTGCGCCATTGATTCTCAGAATAACAAGATCCGGCAATTTAATAAACAAGCGGCGCAGCGCAGTGTCACTTAGGTCATTATCAGTGCAGATATCTAATACTTTCAGCGATTTTATTTCTTCGAGGTATCGAAGTCCTTTTTCTGTGATATTTCCTCCAGTATCAGAACTAATGCTTGACACAATAGATAATTCTTCCAACTTTTTCAAATTAGTAAGATATTTCAATCCTTCATCTGTTAAGTCTGAGCCATATATAGAAAGACTCCGCATATTTGTCATATTGGACATAGTAACCATACCTTTGTCTGTAAAATCGCGAGGGAAAAGGAACAAAGTATTGAGTTTCTTGTGATTAGCAAGACACTTAAGGTCAACATCAGTAAACTTTTCGTCTTTTAGATACCTTGATCCCAAATGTAAGAATTCAAGGTTAGTTAGCTCTGATATATCGAGAATAGTGTCTTTTGATTTTATTTCTTTTATCTCTAATTTAGTAAGATTCTTAAGAGAATTAAGCTTATTAACTCCGGCTACAGTTACATTCTTTGCGCCAAAAATGCGAAAACTTCTTAATGATTTCGACTCGGTCATGTTCGCCAATCCTTCGTTGGTTATATTGTCACAATTGAAAAGGAGCAGTTCATTCAGATTGGGTAATTTTGCAACATAACTTAATCCCACATCAGTAATACCGGGACTGCCAATACCAAGTTTCTCAAGTTTTTTACAATTAGCAAGAGCCTCAAGACTTTTATCCGTATAATAGTCCTCGGCTCGCAGCGGCTGGTTTATCTTTAGTGACTTTAGATTCGGCAATGTTCCAAGAGAACTTACACCTGTATCTGTGATGCCATTTAAAGGCCCTGGAAGCTCAAGATGTTCTAATGTTTTTATCCGGCTTAAGCTTAAAAGGCCTTTGTCGGTAATTTTTGCGCTTTCAATGTGGAGTTGTTTTAAAGAACGCATTTTTGTAAGATGAGCAATACCTTTATCTGTAATATTTTTCATTGCGTGCAGACACAGGTACTCCAAATTCGGAATTTCTGATATATCAGCCAAGCCGGCATCGGATATATAAGATAAATCTTCATGAAAAGAAAGCATCTTTAAGGATTTCATATTTTTGATATGTACCATCCCGCGATCACTGAAATTCTTTCCTTTAATACAAAGATATTCAAGCTTCGGCAAATCTTTTATATATACAAGACCATTATCGCCCATATCATTTCCACACAGACATATTTCTTCCAGGTTTTTTAATTTTGCAACGTGTTTAAGACCGGCATCGGTAATCAGACTGCCGGATTCTTTCAAGAACAATTTTTTCAGTGAGATAAGCTCGCCGACATATGCCATACTGATATCTGTAGCCGGATCAGGTAAATGCAGAACTTCAAGAGACTTGAGGTTTATGATATTCTTCATACCTTTATCCGTGATATTGGTTGTATATAAGAACAGAAATTTCAATCCGGTCAATTTCGTGATATATAACATAGCTTTATCAGATACATCAGCAGAAGGAGCATCTCCTGGTGACATACTAATATTAATACCATAAAGATCGTCCGGCCTGAGATCTGACAACGGTGAAAAGTCTCTTATATCATTAAATGAGCTGGTTAAAATTAGCTTTGTTCCAGCCGGGACACTAATATCCCCCTTTGCTTCACAGAAATAATCTCCAAATTCAACCCATGCCCAGTGAAACCAATAACAAAATCTTTCATATTTATTTATATCACAAATGTAAAGCTTTCCTAACGAACGGTCTTTTGGAAAGTGAATAATACGTTCCGGTTTTGGTGTTTCAGCAATAGAAGATTCAGTTTCGCCCGTTCGAGCCTTGCGAATCAGTTCATAAGGACTGGGCAGTGATTCATAACCAGCAATACCTGCATAAATATTTTCTTGTTTAGCAGGCCGGGATTGCGCAAATGCTACACCAATTGTAATGCAGAGTGCAATAATAAACGTTGTTACAAGCCAGACTTTTCCAGTTCTAGGATAAAAGCAATTTTCTGTTAATATACGTCGTATTCTTTGTGAAAGCCCTTTTTTACTGTGAACTACAGCGGGTGCAAACGACCTCTGGCCCTGCGGCTTAAAATTCAAAAGTGATTGTGCATAATCTTCAGGCGCTTGTCCGGCAGCAATTACCCAGTCGTCACATGCCTGCTCACTTAACCTTATCATTATCCTTTTAGACAACCAAAGGAATGGATTCCAGGGTAATAAGCAGACTATTATTTCTGCTATAAGACCTGTGATATGGTCTGCTCTTTTGAAGTGTGCAAGCTCGTGACATATCACGGCAGCCCAGTCAATATTATCACCTGACTTTTCTGAAACCAATAGTACTGGATTTGAGCTCCAGCACCATATCATTGGACTTTTAACTTCTACACTTCTGCGAATCTGCAAATTTACAGTAATCCCAAGTTTCTTGCCTGCGATATCAGCCGCCATTCTGATTTGCTCACAATTTTCCGATTTTGCAATACAAAGTATATGAATTGATGAGATACAAGAGTACATCAGCCTCATCAATAGAATAGATGTCATTAGCATCCAACCTGAGACTATAATAGAGAGCCACTCTATTCGGTGAGAAGAGTCATATGTCATGTTTTCAGAACTTATATGAGGTATTTGCCCTTCTTCTACTGGAATCCGCGATACACCCTGAGTTGGCGAAGAAACCATATATCTGTCAGATTCATAAGATGTAACTGTATTATTCGTTCGGACAGGCGAAGGAACAGTTTCGCTTGTCAACATACCTAATTCATAGTGTTTAACCAGCCCACTTAATACAGGCACAATAACTGCTGCTGACATCGAAAGAAAAAGCACCTGGCAGGCTCTCGACGGCCTGCGTCGTAAAAACCAGCTTCCCGCTAAACCGATGAATGCAAACAACGTGCTCTGCCAAAAACAACTCCATAACGACAGATTTTCCAAAAACAATTTCGCTATCATTTTTGTCTCTCCTTTCGCTTTTGATTAATTAGCTCTTCAAGTTCTTTTAATTCCTCGTTACTTAGCCGGCCTTCTTCAACAAACTGGCGAAAAAGCAGCAAAGAGTTCCCATCAAAAATTTTTTCTATCAATTTGCGTACGGATCTCATGCCCGCCTGTGCGCGGGTACGTGTAGGCACATAAATATGTTTATTGCCTTCAACTCTGTGCCTGAGCCATCCTGCCTTTTCAAGCCTTTGCATCGCTGTGAGAACTGTCGTATATGCAAGCTCTTTTTTTCGGCTGACACGCTTCCACACATCCCGTACGCTTGCCTCGCCAAGCTCCCAGATAACGTCAATAACAGCACGCTGCAATTGTCCGAAGTGGTCTAGCGATTTCTTTTTCATCCTGATACCTTTCCTTTAAAAGTTAATATTGCCATACCTCAATATGTAGTACTACATATTGTAGTATCTGTCAAGAAAATTTTTTATTTTTTTTAAAAAATTTTTCCTTCCCTATTTTTTGCCTCAAAAATCAGCTTCCAGCTTCGTTATAGATTTGAAGTATTTGTGCAATCATATTGCTTACGGAATTGTTTTTCTTTATGTATTGCTGTGCGTTTTTTGCAATTTGTCGTGCGAACTCGGGTCTGTCGAGCAGCTTCTGGAGCGTTCGCATAATACCCAGCTCATCATCATCTTCAAAAATCACGGCAGTTTCGTCTTTGATTAACAAATCATCTACACCACCAGGTACAGCAGCTATTGCAGTTCCGAGACTCATGGCTTCAAGCAATATGGAATTGAAAATATAGTTTTGCTTAGGGTAAATAAATATATCTCCCGAAGCAAGAACCTGTCGCCATGGCATTTGCCCCGGCACCATTGTAACAAACTGGGCAAGGTCCAATGCACTAAGCATCTTCCAGAGTTTCTTTTCCGTTTTCGAAGCTTTCGATGGGAAATTCGACCTTTGTGTTAAAAAAGACAGCTTCGGATAAAGAGAATCGCTGCTGATTAAAAATATCAAAAACTCGTACCCATCAATTCTGAGGTGTCTTATCGAGCTGAATATATTTTCAATTTCATCACAAAAATCGGTCGGACAGGCCATCATTATTGTTGTAAAGCCTAAAGGATGTGAGAAACAGCTTGTTTTTGCTGAAGTGAAAGTGCCGTGATTAACCTGCTGAACGAGGTCGGCAAAATGCGGGTATGTTTTTATTATATTATCAGCAATACTTGCAGTCGGTACTATAATTTTTTTGCAGTGAGCCTGTGATATCGGGAGCTTCCCGCCTGCGTCAGAGATAAGCGAAAAATGTTTATGAAGCGAATTAACCATCAAAATATAAGGAAGATTTAAGCGAAAAGCTAAATATTTCGTTTCAGCCACCAGAGCCTCACATAAACAATGAAGTATAGTGGGTTTATATTTCATCAACTGGTCAATCAGAAATTTATTATTGAAATAACCTGTAAAAGGCAGCTCGAGGACTGGATACCTGATTATTTCGACAGCGCCGATTACCAACGAATCTATATTACTACTCTTGGGACAAACAAGTGCAACAGGAATTGATTCATCAGCCAGTCCGATTAAAAGATGTCTCAAAAAAACAGGATATTGAGAAAAAGTGTGCTCTGAAGTAATCAGAACTACGCGATGCGACTTTTTCTGTACATTTTCGGAATCCAAGTTTCGTCTCCTGATTCTTAATTTGCAGAATTTTGCAAAATTCTTATTATAACTATACACTTATACTTTTCTACCCTAATTTTCTCTTTTTTGCCTTGCGATTATTTCTTACTTTGTTATAAACGGGGTATGAACCGCTTACTTGTAATTGCGAACAGGCTGCCTTTCAGCATAAATAAACGTGGTGGGGAGTTTTTCTTTCGCCCAAGTCCGGGAGGACTTGCAGTAGGATTATCTTCACTTCCAGAGAGCTTCGAGCGGCTGTGGATTGGCTGGCCTGGATTAGAAAGCGAGAGAATAAACAGCGAAGACAAAAAACTCATAATAAATAAACTGGCTGACGAGAAATGTATCCCTGTTTTTCTTTCGAGAAAACAAATCGAGCAGTACTATCTCGGATTTTGCAATAATACCATATGGCCTTTATATCATTATTTCCTGACTCGCACTATTTGGGAAGAGAGTTTCTGGCGGACATATAAGCAGGTCAACCAGGATTTCTGCAATGAAATTTTGAAAATTGCACGTCCGGGAGACTCTATCTGGGTGCATGATTATCAATTAATGTTATTGCCCCAGCTTCTCAGAAAAGAATTGCCGGAAGTGGAAATAGGTTATTTCCTGCATATTCCCTGGCCTTCTTTTGAATTATTCCGGCTTTTACCCTGGAGAGAAGAAATTCTCAGCGGGCTGCTCGGTGCGGATTTAATCGGGTTTCACACTTTCGATTATGTGCGACATTTTCTAAGCGGCGTTTCCAGAATCATCGGGATAGAACACACCCTTGGCAAAATTCACATTGACAGCAGAATTATTAAAGTCGATGCGTTTCCGATGGGAATTGATTATGAAAAGTATTCCGGCGCCATACAAAATCCTGATATTATCAAAGAAAAAGAAAAGATACTCAGGCACGTGGGAGAACGAAAGATTATTATTTCGATAGACCGTCTTGATTATACCAAGGGAATCATTCAAAGGTTAGAAGCTTTCGACTTGTTTTTATCCGAGAATCCCCAATATAAGGAAAAAGTCACGCTGATTATGGTTGCAGTTCCATCCCGCACAACTGTTGAAGATTATAAGAAACTAAGAAACAATCTTGAACAGCTTGTGGGCAGAGTTAATGGCGAGCACGGCTCAATAGGATATATGCCTGTCTGGTACCTGTACCGATTCATGCCTTTCAACCAAATATCTGCGCTTTATAACACAGCCGACGTTGCTTTAATCACTCCCCTCCGGGATGGTATGAATCTTATAGCCAAGGAATTTATAGCCAGCAAAAACGACGGCACAGGAGTCTTAATCCTAAGTGAGATGACTGGTGCGGCCAGCGAGCTTGGGGAAGCTCTGATTGTGAATTCGTATAATAAAGCAGCGATTATTCATGCGATAAAAGAAGCGCTCGAAATGCCAAAGAACGAGCAGATCGAGCGAAACAGGTTAATGCAGGCAAGACTAAAAAGATATAATGTTTCGCGGTGGAGCAGTGACTTTGTACATGCTTTGTCCGAAATCAAAAAAATACAGCAGGAACTGGCTGTACGCAAACTTTCCGATTCAGCAAGATGTAAATTAATTGACAGCTATCATAAAAGTGAAAAAAGACTGCTTCTGCTTGATTATGACGGCACGCTTGTCGGTTTTAAGGGTAAACCAGATCAGGCCGGTCCCGATGAAGAGCTATTAACCTTAATAAAAAATTTATCAAAAGAGCCTGGAAATAACCTGGTAATAATAAGTGGCAGAGACAGGACTACTCTCGATAACTGGCTCGGTGGATTTAATATTTCGCTGGTTGCCGAGCATGGTGCGTGGATAAAGAAACAAACGGAAGACTGGTGCTGTACGCATCATTTCGAGGCGGAATGGAAGGATGAAATCAAACCAGTTCTTGAGATTTATTGCGACCGCACGCCCGGCTCTTCAATTGAGGAAAAGAGTTTTTCATTAGTCTGGCACTATCGCAGGGCAGAGCCGGAGCTTGCCTATATCAGGGAGCAGGAATTAAGAAACACGCTGCTTAACCTTACAGAAAATCTCGGCATCGGAGTTTTCGAAGGTAATAAAATTATCGAAATAAAACCGGTAGATATAAACAAAGGCCGGGCGGCAGAGTTTTTTATAGACGACCGGCAATGGCAATTCGTTCTGGCAGCAGGTGATGATTATACAGACGAAGAAATGTTCAGCGCACTACCCGAAAATGCGTTTTCAATAAAAGTAGGACCGGGCATTTCAAAAGCAAAGTTTCAGGTGGATAACCCAAATGAAATGAGAATGTTGTTACAAAATTTAAGTGCCTAAAAATGAGGAATTAATATGTTAAACCTTGAGAATTTTCGCGGAATCGTACCGGATGAAACATTAGCAGAAATATATGCAAGAGCAAGAGGATTATACGGAAAACACATCGTACACGTCAACAGTACCTACATGGGCGGCGGCGTGGCAGAAATTCTCTACTCCCTCGTAATGCTTATGAATGATGTCGGTATAGATACAGGCTGGCGTATTCTGCACGGCTCTCCCGATTTTTTCGAGATTACCAAGAAATTTCATAACGCCCTTCAGGGCGCGGATATTGATTTGACTGAAGATATGAAAGAACAGTATCTGCAGGTGAACAGCAGCTATGCAAGATTCGCTCATTTAGACCATGACTGTATTATTGTTCATGACCCGCAGCCTCTTGCTTTGATCAGGTCGTACAGGAAACGCCAGCCATGGATATGGAGATGTCATATTGATTTGACTGAGCCAAACCAGGAGTTGTGGGATTTCCTCAAAGGATTTATTCTTAAATACGACCAGGTTGTCGTATCGAGTGAGAAATATGTCAAAGAAGACCTTCCAATTGACCAAAGGTTATTACCACCTGCTATTAATCCGTTGAATAATAAAAATATGGATATCCCGGAAGAAACTGTATTGGATTACATCAAAAAAGCCGGCATACCAGCAGATAAACCACTAATTACACAAGTTTCACGCCTCGATCCATGGAAAGACCCGTCCGGCGTTATTGATATCTTCGAGCTTGTAAAGGAAAGAGTCGATTGCAGGCTGCTGTTTTGCTATAACCTGGCAAGTGATGACCCGGAAGGTGTTCAGATGTATCATAAAACATTTCTTAAGGCAAAGAAATATGTAGATAACGGTGATATCATATTTGTTGTCGGCAATAATGATTTACTTGTAAATTCCATTCAGAGATTTTCAGATGTTATAATACAAAAGTCAATAAAAGAAGGCTTTTGTCTTTCAGTAACCGAAGCACTCTGGAAGGAAACACCTGTAGTTGCTTCAAATGTAGGAGGAATCCCCCTGCAAATCGAAGACGGCCAAAGCGGTTACCTCCTCGAGCCGCGAGACAACGAAGGATTTGCCGACAGAATCACACACATACTCAAAAACCCGGATGTCGCACAAGATATAGGTCAAAAGGCTAAAGAAAAAGTAAGAAAAGAATTCCTGATTACAAGACTGCTCTCAGACTATCTCGACATGTTAAATGCGGTAATAAATCGTAAAGATTAGTATCGCGGGCATATTGCCCGCAAATGCAGGGGCAGGATGCACATGCTACAAACTACGAATCATTTTTTACATTCTAATTTTTCAGAAAGTTCTGCAAGACAAAGTTCTATCTCAAGCAGCTTTTCTCGAGTATTTAGTTCGGAGCGTTGTATAAAAGCCTTAATCAACCCTGCTGCTGCGGCTATCTCGAAAAAAATAAGGTTGACAAGCATCTGAACAGCTATAACTCTATCCGGCAATTTTCCTGAAAAAACAAGAACAATAGTTGCCACAATGACAATGAAAGCCCATCCGAATCCCGCTCCAACAATTTCATCCTTTTTCAAATCCAACTTACCCTTTTTGAGAATCGACACTTGAACAATAATTAAGACTAATCCAAAAAGAGCGCCCAGCGCAAATATAGATCGACCCCACAGAGGAAATTCCTTTGGTACGATTACCGCCAATGTACCAAAAATAACGGCAAATCCTAATCCCATAATCAGACTGACAAATTGTGATACTTTTGTCCAACCGGTTAATTTCTTTTCTAACATTTTCTTTTTCTCCTTTTCATATCTCTCTTTTAAAGACGGATTTGTTTTCTCCATTCCGAGTAATTTTTCATCGAATGTTTTATCAAATTTATTCATATTATCTGGCCTCCTTTTTCGAGAACATCTTTTAAGGCCTGCTTTGCGTAATGTAATCTGGATTTAACTGTTCCTTTCGGAACTTGTAATGCTTCAGCTATTTCTTCCAATGATAAATCCTGAAGAAAGAACAACGTTAAAATATCTCTGTGCGGCAAAGAAATTCTCCCAAGTCCATAATGAACCTGCTCAGCATTATCAAAAATATATTGTGAATCAAAATCTTCTGCATTTGAATTCTCTTCTCCCTTTCTTACAAATTCTTTTTCTGAATACTTTTTCCTTAGATGGCTTATGACCGTTTTTCTTGCTATACTATAAAGCCAGACAGGCAATTTCCGTGGCTCATGAACTTTTTTAATATTTTGTAATACTTTTACCCAAACTTCCTGCAAAATCGACCATGCTTCCTGTTCATCTTCAATAAGCCTGTGAATGTAATAAAAAAGCCGCTTTTCCCAGTTCGATACAAGTTCTTCAAGGGCTTCTTTTTGTCCCCTCTTGCATCGCAAAATCAAAAGCTCATAATATATCGCCTTTTTGTCTGACAGCTTAAATTTCTCCATTACTAATACAAAACCATTGGCTTTGTTATAGAAATTATCAAAACACTATTATAGTCGCACAACTACGTCACAAGGTTCAAATATTTTTTGATATGAAACTACTCTAATTGAGAAGATATAAATTGTGACAAGCTGCTTATAAACCACTTTACCACATATTTTTTGAGGTATGTCCTTATTTTCATGTAGGATTTTTGGATTCAGTTATTATAAGTTAATAAAAAAAATATTAGAACTTCAACTGCAATTGAGCAAAGAACGTCTGTCCCGGAACTTCATGTGCAGTAATACCACCAATACCCGGATGAGATTCAG
>CAYSHS010000056.1:0-12188 GCA_964430845.1 uncultured Pirellulales bacterium
TTCGGGTTGCATGTATTTTACGGATTCCAGGAAGAGCATCCTGATGCACGTAAGATTTTAAATTCCTTAGTAGAGCCATTAACTTTTTGTGCTTTGACAACTATAGGAGTTTTTACAGTTTTGCTGTTCTCTGTATTACCAGGCCAGAGACAGCTTGCGGTTTTTTCCATAGCAGGATTACTTACGGCATTAATACTTGCATTATTTATTATGCCTCACCTGATGCCTGATAGACCTGTAGTAAAATTGATAAAACTTTCATTACCTCGCGCCAGGAATTTCTCCTGGATATTATGGTTAATTATAATGCTAATTTGTATTATTCCCGCTTCACGTGTCAAATTCGATGGCAATCTTCGAAATATCAGTTTGATACCGAAAAATCTTTTACAGGATGAGCTGACTATTAAAGATACATGGGGCGGCATAAGAGATCAGGCTTTCGTTTTATGTTCCGGCAATAATTATGAAGAAGCGTTACAAAAAAATGATATTCTTTTTCAGCAGATTAGAAGTACATTACCGGATGTTAATTTCCTGAGCCTTTCTCCCTTAATTCCTTCCGAAAAAACACAACAGGAAAATCTTAATCGCTGGAATGCTTTTTGGAACGATTCCGACCAAAAGGAAAAGCTTCAGGCTGGATTATCGCGGGAGGGTTCGCAATGTGGATTCAAAGTCTCGGCATTCAATTCATTTTTTAAGTGGCTGGACCAGCCGCGAAATCCTTTTACTCTGTCAGATTTTAGTACGGAGTGTAATGATAAGCTGGCTTCACCTTTAGCGACGGAGTTAAAAAATGGCCAATATGCGGTTCTTACTTTTGTGCCGGACAATGATTTAGTCATGTCATATCTGAGCACAATAAAACCGGATGTAAAGGTCGTGTCTAATTTGAAATTCAGCAGGCAGCTTAACCGTGAGACGGTCAGAGATTTTGTTCGTTTTTTCACCGGAGCGGTTGTGCTTGTTATTTTATTGCTATTTATTTTATATCGAAATATTAAAAAACTTATACTGGCTTTCTTACCTGTATTGAGTGGAATTATTGTCATGCTTGCTATAATGACAGTGTGCGGCATAAAATTTAATATTATTAATATGGTTGCGGCAATTCTTGTCGTTGGCCTTGCAGTCGATTACGGTATATTTATTGTTTCGACTTGTAGGGAGACTATAAATTACGCGTCTTGTAATGCGGTGCTTGTTTCCGGATTAACTACTTTTGTCGGTTTTGGTTCATTGATAGCAGCGAGACATCCAGCTATGAATTCTATTGGAATGACAGTCGCGGCGGGAATTTTACCATCGGTGTTATGCGCTCTTACCGTATTGCCGTCTCTTACACGTTTTTTCTTAAAGGTAGATATGAAATCATGAAGAGTATTATCGAAGAGATTAGGAAATGCAGTACTCTTTCTGCACATGAGACTCAACGGGGTTTCGAAAAGGAGTTTTTGTTTCCACCTGCTTTTTCAGGATTTCAGGGACACTTCCCTCAGAATCCGATCTTGCCTGCAATTATCCAGTTAATGACTGCCCGCGAGTCAATCATCGAGCAAATGGGCAGGGAGCTTGTTATTACGAAAATTACAAGAGCAAAATTTCAGAAAATTATTACTCCTGGTACTCCTTGTAAAGTAGTCTGGGCTTTTCGGGAAGAGGAAGATTCTTTTACTTGTAAGTGTATGCTGGAAACAGAGGGTAATCAAGCCAGTAATTTCATTATGACTTTGAAAGCAAAATCGGACTGAACGATGCACAAACCATATTTTCAAACTGCTCCCGATAGCCCTTCGCCGTTACGCTTGATTATTAAGCGACAGGTTCGCTTTGAGGAAGTTGACTCGATGGGAATTGTCTGGCACGGCCGCTACGCGGGATACTTCGAGGAAGGCAGGGTTGCTTTCGGGCATAAATACGGAATAAGCTATTCTGATTTTATCCAAAATAATAATCCCGTTCCCATAAGGCAGATTAATATCGAATTTCTTGAGCCTTTATTTTTTGAGGACGATATAGAAATTGAGACGATTCTTCACTGGTCTGAGGCTGCGAAGATTAATTTCGAGTACATTATCCGCAAAAATGACAATATTGTTTGTATGGGCTGTACTGTTCAGCTAATGCTGGATGAGAACCTCGAGTTATTATTGTCACCACCTCAGTTTTATCATGAATTCATGGAGAAATGGAAGAAGGGGCTTCTGGTTTGAATCCTGTTCATATAACAGACTGCGGCTGCGTGACATGTTTCGGGGATAGCCTGGAAATATTATGGGAGTCTCTCCTGGCAAATACATGCGGTTTTAAGCCGGTTCGCAGATTCGATACAGGCTCCTACGTAAATAATCACGCCGCATGTATTGCCGAATTAGATGATGTTCCATATGGCAAGCGTTTCCCTGCTATCCTGGAAAAAGTTTGTACAAAAGACATTGGAATCTCTTCCGATGCTATCCTGTTGACAGCTACGACTAAAGATAATATCGAATTGCATGAGAAATATATCCGGGATGCAGGCAGCGAGCCGGCGAAATTTCCCGTCTGCTCAATGACAGATTACCTAACCAAAACACTCGGTATCAAAAATCCCGCCTTTAATGTAAATGCTGCATGTGTCTCCGCTGGTTGTGCGATTTTATGGGCGGCGGAAATGATTCGCAATAATGAAACTGATATGGTTATTGTTTTCAGCGCTGACATCGTATCGGAGTTTGTGTATTCCGGTTTTTCCGCTTTAAAAGTTATGTCACCCGAAACGGGGAGACCATTCGATGTCAATCGCAATGGTCTGATACTCGGAGAAGCGGCGGGTTATATTGTACTGGTGAGCGAGAAAAAATTGCTTGCGGAAAAGCAAACCAGCCTGGGTAAAGTCGCAGGCTGGGGAATATCTTCCGATGCCCATCATATAACTGCACCGGACAGGGAAGGCCGCGGCCTGCAGCGTGCTATTCATAATGCAATTAAGAAGGCTTCTATAAATACTGATGACATTGCCGCGATAAATGGACATGGAACCGGTACAGTGCATAATGATGCTATGGAAATTACAGCATTCCTAGAGATTTTTGGGAATGCTATACCTGTGATATATTCCATAAAAGGAGCAATCGGGCATTCTCTCGGGCCGTGCGGCCTGATTGAAGTGCTTGTCGGTTTGCGATGCCTGCAGGAACAGATAATTCCACCAGTAACAGGATTGCAGGAACCGGAACCTGAAATCAAAAATTGTGTATCGATAGAAAAAACAAGTATGAATGGTAATTATTTATTAACAACCAATTCCGGCTTCGGCAACATTAACACAGCTCTTATCCTGGAGAAAGTATGAGCCTGCTGAATATTACTGTTCCAGGGGGCGCATGGATAACAGCTTCCGGTATCGGCTGCATAAGCAAAGGCGATAAGTTTTCCATGCCCGATGGCGCTTTGCCAAAATTGCAAAAGAAATTGCTTTCGTCAAAACCAGAGGAACGATGGGGAAGGCTTGATTATTTCAGTAAGGCAGGCCTGGTAGCTGCTTCGCTTGCATTGAAAGATGCAGGTCTGGATTCGAGGGAATCCGCCGCAGCAGGAGTTATAGCTTCGACTGTAAGCGGCTCTGTCGATGTGGACCATACGTACTTTAAATCAGTTGTGCCGCAGGGAGGCTTGCTGGCAAGCCCGAATTTGTTTGCTTACACTTTGCCCAACTGCATGTTGGGCGAAATTTCTATCAGATTTGGTCTCACTGGTCCTGCTATGGTAGTAAGTCAGACAACCGGTGATATGATGTCAGGTATTATCAGCGGCGTGAAGTTTATCTCTTACGGCCTGTGCGAAGAAGTAATCGCAGGTTATTGCAATACAGAAACATGTAGTAACTATTTCGATACTTCGTGTAAGCCCGGTGCAGTTTTTTTGGTACTGCAGAAAACCATTGATGCAAGCCCAATCGTTTTTAACGGCTCCGAGTTGATTTATAAGGACCGGGTGCTGTCCGGTTTAATTGATTTAATGCAGAAATTAACCCATAATGTTTAAATGGAATCACAATGATGAAATTGAAAATCATATATCCATCATGGCCTAAGCTTGAGAGGCAAACAGAATTCCATCTGCCTCCTCATGGCCCGGTCGTATTTGCGGCAACAGTTCCCGAAGATATTGATATTGTTTTCGAGGATGATAATGTCGATCAAATAAATTTCGATGAGCATGTTGATTTAGTGGCTGTTTCGACAATGCTGAGCTGCCAGCTTCCGAGGGCTTTTGAGATAGCAAGGGAGTTTCGTGCCCGCAATGTGCCTATAATTTTTGGCGGCATTTCTACAATTCTTCATAGTGAAGAAGTAATGCAACATGCGGATTCCGTCTTTCTTGGTGAAACCGAGGGAAGGTTTTCAAAAGTTATCGAGGATTTTAAGAAAGGGCAGTTAAAGCCGGTCTATGATTATATGAACGACCAGCCTGATGCTAAGCTTATCGGGCCGGCACGCAGAGACATCCTCAAAAGGGAACTTTATAATTACAGGGGTGTCCAGATGCTGGATTTGGTTCATGCTTCGAGAGGCTGTAAGTTCAATTGCTTCCCATGCTGCAGCGGTTTTCTCGGGGGCAGAAAATTCAGACCTCGAGCTATTGATAAAGTGATAGCGGAAATGGAGCAAATCCCCAACAATCGACTCTTTATCGTGGACAATTCTCTTGCGCAGGATAGAGAATGGCTTATCGAATTATTTACCGCGATGAAACCTCTCAGGAAAAAATGGGTTTCGCACCCGATTCTCTATGATGAGCAGGTTTTGAAGCTGGCTTCTGAAGCAGGCTGCTGGTATGTTTACCAGGCTATTTTTGACACTTCGGACGTGATTCGTAACCGAATCAAAATGCTGAAAGATTATGGAATCGGTATTGAAGGTACAATTATCCTCGGATTAGATGAGCAGGATGCTGATTACATTAAACAGCTTGTTGAGTTTCTCTGTGATCTTGAGGTGGACGTTGCCGAGTTCACTATTTTGACGCCGTTTCCACATTCACCTATCCGTGAGCAGATGGAAAAGGATGGCAGGATTCTTCACAATAACTGGATCGAATATACTGCCGACAAGGTTGTCTTTCAGCCTTTGAAAATGACCCCTGACGAGCTTCAGGAAATGTATTACTACGCATGGGATACATTTTATGCCAACTCAGGTTACGAACTGAAGATGGGACAGCTATTCCAAAAGGTGGTGATGCGGGAAATCGCTGACAATACCTATAAGCGGTATGACACACAGGCACCGAGGCGTTCAATTTCAGCCAAAAAATGAGCCGAATATTTTTAATTTCCTTTAATACATGTGTTTATCCGCATGAGGTCTATCCGCTGGGATTGGCATTTATAGCTTCTGCCCTTAAACGTGCCGGACATGATATATACATCTTCGATTATCTTGCCGCCAATTGTAATGATGATGACCTTATAGCTGCGGCCAGGAAATATCAGCCTGACTTTATCTGTGTTTCTTTACGTAATCTTGACGATGACCTTGATTCTTCTTTTAAAACTGATAACAGGGAAAGATTTGCAAGGTTTGGTTGCCTTTTACAAAAGGTAAGGAATCACATTTCCGTTCCTGTTATTCTCGGAGGAGCGGCTTTTTCATTGATGCCGGAAACGCTGCTCGAGCTTACCGGTGCCGATTACGGCATAGTCGGTGAAGGAGAAAATGCGATCTGTCATCTTATCACGGAGCTGCAAAATAACGGGAAGCCTGGCCGCATCACTTATGGCGTTGAATCACGGATTCCGGGCAATGAAATCAAAGGTATTTTCTATGATGAAAGTTTGGTTCGCTACTATTATGAACAAAGCGGTTTTATCAACATTCAAACCAAGCGAGGGTGCCCATTTAAATGTGCATACTGTACATATCCCGGCCTGGAAGGTTGCAGTTTTCGATATCGGGATACTGGAGAAGTAATTGATGAGATTCGCAGATTGAAAAAGGATTTCGGATGTAATCAATTTTTTATTACGGATTCTATATTTAATGATCCTGTGGGACATTATAAAGAAATAGCCGAGGCGATTATTGCGGAAAAACTTGATATACAATGGACAGCTTACTTTACACCGTACCGGCTGAAGAAGGCTGATATATTGCTCTGCAAAAAAGCCGGCCTGTATGCTATCGAGCTTGGAACCGATGCCGCCTGCTCGACTACCCTGGCCGGATTAAACAAAATGTTTAACTGGGAAGATGTTATACAGGCAAATGATATAGTGACTAATGCCGGTTTGGCTTGTGCGCATTTCGTTGTTTTTGGCGGACCTGATGAAACCTATCAAACAGTGGAAGAAGGCATTCGGAATTGCCAGCAATTGAGGAACTGTGTCGTATTCGGAAATACCGGCATCAGAATCTACTATGGAACTTCCATTTACGAAAGAGCGCTGCGTGACGGAGTTATCGATAAGGATACAAATCTGCTTGAGACCGTGCATTATTTTTCACCCCAGGTACAAAAAGACAAGGTAGATGAAATGATTACCAAAGGCTGGCAGAAGCAGAGAAATCTGATTTTCCCACCGGAAAAAGCAAAGATGATAAACCAGGTAATAAAGAGAATGTATAATTTTAAGGGTTTGCTTTGGGATCAGATAACATTACCTTCATAGTGCTGGTTTTGTTGATTTATTTACGCTCGACAGCAGAAAATATAACTTCCAAATGAACAAAGTATTAGTTGTAATTCCTGTCTATAACCATAAGGATACGATTCGTGATATAGTGAGCCGCTGCCTGAAGTATCATCCTGATGTTCTCGTCGTTGATGATGGCAGTGAGCAAAACGTCGAATCTCTACTGTCGGATTTAAATGTAACAATAA
Source organism: uncultured Pirellulales bacterium (assembly GCA_964430845.1). Taxonomy (GTDB): domain Bacteria; phylum Planctomycetota; class Phycisphaerae; order Sedimentisphaerales; family Anaerobacaceae; genus JAFGPS01. Next base: position 6,868 of record CAYSHS010000056.1, read on the forward strand.
TAAGGCATGAACAAAATCGCGGCAAAGGCCAGGCAATTCTTACTGCGGCAAATTATGCTGAGAATCATAATATAACACATATAATTACACTCGACGCCGACGGGCAGCATTATCCCGAGCATATACCTGAATTTATAGCGGCAGCGAACGAACATCCTGATGCGACTATTCTTGGTGTAAGAGATTTTAATTCTTCCGATGCACCTTTCAGCTCGCGATTCGGACGTGCCTTTGGAAATTTCTGGGTTAGATTGCAAACCGGATTCAAAGTCAGGGATATCCAAAGCGGCTATAGAATGTATCCCGTATATGTATTAAATAATTTGAAATATTTATTTCGAACTTTCGCTTTCGAGGACGAAGTGATTGTACGAAGCTTATGGGCGGGTGTTCCTGTAGAGGAAATAGCAGTTAATGTATTTTATCCTGGTAAGGCGAATAGAGTATCTCATTTCAATAAGTTTCGTGATAATCTGAATTTGACTCTTTTAAATATTTACCTTACGTTTCGCTCGATAATCCCCTGGCCTCATCATCAGATACAATACAAAAATGGCGAATTTCTTCTAATAAATGACCGCCTGAAAATCGCTAAGGAGCTGCTTCTAAACCACAGTCATCCTTTCAAAATGGCTATGGCCGGCTCATTAGGTGTATTCCTTGGCGCATTACCTCTTATTGGCTGTCACACACTGGTAATAATTTTTTTCGCATCTTTATTTAGACTCAACAAAATATTAGCGATTGCCACAAGTCAAATATGTATGCCTCCTGTTGTTCCGGCTATTTGCATCGAGGTGGGCTATTTTATACGTTTTGGTAAATTTATAACCTTCAGCGATTTTTCGTCTTTATCCGGCGTGACCTTCATGCAATTAGGGTATTTGGGTTTGCAGCGATTAGCGGAGTGGTTTATCGGCGCCCTTATAGTCGGTCCCATACTTGCAGTTATCGTAAGTATTATTTTGTTCGCACTTTCTCTCAATATTCAAAAAACTATTTTATGGACGCAGAACAGGAAAACCTGAAAAAGGACTGGGATTCGCGCAGCGTCGGCAAGCCATGGCAGCACAAATTCTTTTATTTCGTAATACGTTTCGCGGGCCGGCGAGCTGCTTATTTTTTCATGTACTTCGTTGTTCTGTGGTATGTGCTGTTTTTTCCGCCTTTGCATAAAAAGTGCAAACCATACCTGGAGCGCAGATTTCCGGGTAGAAAGACAAGAATAGCCAGGCTGCTGGATGAATATCGATGGATTACTTCCCTGGGAAGAACCCTGATTGACAGGGCAGCTTTTGGAATATCAGGTGTTGATAGAATCAAGGTTCAATCCCCGGAAGGAGTCATTCTCAAGGAATTGCTGAATGAGGGAAAAGGACTGCTGATTCTCGGCGCCCATGCCGGCTGCTGGCAAATTGCTTTTTCTGAATTGCCGCTTCTTACAAGTTCCGTTTATCTCCTTATGTATCGAAGTCAGCATGATGTTGATAAACATTATTTCGAGCATAAAAGCGAAAAATCTCCTTTCGAGGTTATTGATCCTGCCGGTTATCTTGGCGGTGTCTTGCAGGTCGCGGCTGTATTACAGGATGGGCAAACTGTCGGTTTAATGGGAGACCGCGTTTTCGGGGATGACTCGAATACTATTGAAGTGGATTTCCTGGGCGATCCGGCAAAAATTCCTGTAGCGCCGTATCGCTTAGCCGCAATGCGGGGTACTCCAATTGCAGTAATATTTTCACATAGAGTGAATCGCTCACTATATGTTACTGAAATTTCCGGGGTGATACGCGTACCTGCGATTTTTGATAGAAACTCTCAGACTTATCTGCCTTATGCCCGGCAATTTATCGAATACCTTACTCAATATGTACAAAAACATCCTTTCGATTTCTTCAATTTCTTCCCGATGTGGAAGGATTTAGAGTTTTAAAATTACATGCTCTTCATATAATATAGAAAAACAACCTGTTGTATTTAAGGGTAAATATAAATGGATATAAAACGAAAACTCAAACAAATTATTATTGAAGACCTTGCTTTGGAAGATGTATCTGTCGAGGATATTAAAGACGATAGTCCTATTTTCGGTGAAGCCGGGCTGGGATTAGACTCGTTGGATGCAGTCGAGCTGGTTGTTATCTTACAGAAACACTTCGGAGTTCAGATAAAAGATATGGCCAAGGGCAGAGAGGTATTTCAGTCCTTCAATACTCTTGCCGGCTTCGTGCAGGAGAATATGAAGCAATGACTGCCGCTGCGAGCAGCTCTTGTTCTATTGTCGTAAGCGGCAGGGGAGCACTTTGCGCCGCAGGTGCGAATGTTCCTGAAATAATGAGCAACCTGTATTCCGGTCTGCGCAATCCCACAGCGTCGGAACATGTTACCGCCGATTATCCAGTACAGTATCCCATGTTTCAGATTCCTCCTTCAGCAGTACCAGATGGGTATTATGATGGGCCGGAGTCCGAGCGTTGCGGCCTGCTTGCTATCGAAGCTGCCCGCGAGGCTGTCAACGATTCAGGACTTGATTTGGACAGTCTTAAAAAATATCGGGTAGGTATATGTATTGGTACCACTGTCGGCAATGCAATGAACAACGAATCGTTTTATCGTGATTTCCTGTTCAATCGCTTTCCCGGCATGCAATCTATACAAGCTTATCTGAAATCTAATCCGGCCGATATGGTGGCTCGGTTCTTTCATCTTAAAGGTGTTCGCCAATGCATCGCCAATGCCTGTTCTTCGGGAGCAGCGGCTATCGGCCAGGCGGCTGAATGGATTAAGAACGGATTATGTGACATTGCGCTGGCCGGCGGTTCCGATATGCTTTGCAGGGTAATCTATAATGGTTTTATCTCACTAAAGATAACTGATAGTCAGCCATGCCGTCCTTTCGACAAAAATCGCATGGGACTTAATCTTGGCGAAGGTGCCGGCATGATTGTCCTGGAATCTTCTGAGATTGCCAGTCAGCGAAAAGCCGGAACGCATGCGGTTCTTTGCGGCTATGGAAATTGCTCGGATGCGTATCATATTTCTGCACCGATTCCTGATGGTTCAGGATTGGAAATGGCGATAAATGTTGCCTTAAAGCAGGCTCAAATTTGTCATGATGATATTTCTTTCATTAATGCCCACGGCACAGCTACTCCTGAAAATGATAAAGTTGAGGGAATTCTTTTTTCCCGTTTGTTCCCGAATACACCTTTTCATTCGATAAAAGGCTACACCGGACATACACTTGGAGCAGCCGGGGCTATCGAAGCAATTATAACTATTGAAAGTATGAAACGACAAATGATTGCTGCAAATGTCGGTTTTAATGAGCCTGACCCGGAGTTTGCAGTTAATCCTGTCACGGAGAATACTCCGGTGACGGGAGATTATGCTCTTTCGGATTCTATTGCTTTCGGGGGAAATAATGCGGTGCTGATTTTCCGGAGAATAACTGAAACATGATTTGTCGTATGGCGATAAGGGGAATCGGCCTGGTCGGAGGTTTTGGCTGTGGAAACCAGGCCGCATTGAGCGCGTTGCGTGACGGCGGAAAGCCAAATGATGTTTTATCAATTCAAACTTCGGCGGGGAAAATCGATTACCCTGTGTATGTTGCGGATACTGGGCCGCTAAAAAGTTTAATATCTCACAACAAATTACGACGCATTAATAAATACTCGAAGCTTGCTGTTTTAGCAGCTCACCTGGCACTTCAGGATGCAGGCAGGGACATATCGAGCTGCTCAGATGCTGCGGTGATTGTTGCCAGCGGATATGGAGCTTCTTCCACAACCTTTGCATTTCTTGACGATATAATTAAAGTAGGTGACTGCTTTGCTTCTCCGACCCTGTTCTCCAATTCGGTACATTCCTCTGCGGCTTCCAATATTACTATTTTACTGCAAATCAAAGGTCCGTCTCTTACCGTAACGCAATTTGAAATGTCAGCCGTCGCTGCTTTGTTGAATGCCCAGGTATGGCTGACGGAGAAAAGAGTTGATACTGTGCTTTTAGGATGTGTCGAACAGGTCAACCAGGTACTATTGTATTGCTACCATAGTTTTTGGCCAAAAGAGGTCCGTAAAGAAATTTTACCGTTTAACTATGATTGTCAAACAGCTATCCCCGGCGAGGGAGCAGCTTTTATGGTTCTTACACGGGACGAAGGCGATGTCCCGCCTTACGGATACATCGACAAAGTTTCATGGGAAAATACTGACGATTATACTGTTCCAAATGACATTACATTGCTTTCGGGATTTAGTGGTCACAGGGTCTGTGGTTCAAAATATCACAAATTATTCCGCTCTGTCGATCCCGAACGCATCAAATCTTTTAGTACTGTTTACGGCAGTATGCCTTGCAGCCAGATATTCGATATTGCGATGGCGTCGCTGGCGGCAGGGAATAAGCTTATCCACAATAAATTCTGCTCGATAAAGCTCGATGCCAACAATGACATAGGCATCATATACCATAGCTGATAATTTGACCTGATTTTCAAAAGAGTCACATTTTTGCAGCAAAATTCCATATAGAATGAACAAGCTGAAGCTAAACAAGACATTAAATAAAACTAAATTTTTTAGGGAAAAAATATAAAAAATAATTATTTACAATGATGGGAAGTTTATATATATTGTGTTCCGTTTTGCTTTTTGTAAAGGTTGTTTAATACCAACACTGGGCATGGACAGAAAGGAGGTTATGCAGTTTTCCTGCCATCAGTAAAAATGTTTTAATGAGAGTTGTGATTTTAATAGAAGAAATATTAAATCAAGTAAGAGAGGAACCATTTTATGAAAACACTATTTTCACAAGTAACAAGATTAACAATGAAAAAGCTGGCCGTAGTTGTACTATTGGTATTTTTTTGTACCGGCATGTCTGAAGCACAGTTTGATACCGGACAGAAGGCAATATCGTTATTACCGGTAAGTGCAAGCAGTACAGATCTTGATTCGCAGGATTCCAGAGCAAACTTTATCCTTGATTTGGTACCGGGCGGTTTTCTTTATAGTCCTGATATGGATGGTTTTGAAGTTCATACATCGGGAGAGTACCAGAGGATCGAGGGATACGGAAGCTGGATGCCAAATTTAAGAGCTGGAGTGCGTATTAATGTCCCTGATGTTGTCAGTTTTGATATTACCGGCGGCGGTGGCTATCTTTTAAATGGTGCAGTTAGCGGTCCTTTTTATTTAGGCGATTTTTCTGCAAATTTCCATGTCGGGGATTCTTTTAGCATAGGTCCCCACGTTGGAGTAATATCTTTTGGTGATTTAGACTGGTATGATTTTGATGATGACGTATTTAGTGAT
>CAYSHS010000056.1:12198-14114 GCA_964430845.1 uncultured Pirellulales bacterium
ATTACATTTTCCGGTTCTACAGGATTTATGGGCGGTCTTGTCATGACGGTTGGAGGTTCAGTAGCACGTTTTTATCTGTCTGTAGATTACATCCAGGCAGATTTCGATGTAGAAACCGGCCCAAGCTGGACTGCTAATAGGGATAATCTTGATTTGACAGGACTCGGCCTGCAGCTTGGTGTGCAGTTGAAATTCTAATAAAATTTTTCCCTATCGCCGAAAATTTAGTTTAATTCTTTCATATGGTGATGCTAACATTTTTTTAGGTTCAAATCGTGACTTGTAAAAACTCAATTTATCTGATTCGTTTTCTTTTTATGCTGTGCTTGTTATCGAGCATGGTAAATGCCGATACGACCGAACAAGCTGCTGGTTCTAAAAAAGCGATACCTGAAGAAGACCAATCCGTTTTGAAAACAGAATCTTTCGAAATAGGTCCTGAGCTTTACTTTTTCGAGTACGAAGAACCCGGCTATATGAAGGATAAAGGTGGATTTATCGGAGTGTCCCTTGGATTTACTTCCCGCGGCTGGGCAGGCTCTCTGCCGCATAAAAGGGGTGGTTTTATGTTTAGCGCAGAGGGCAGGCTCGCCTACGGCCAGGTCGATTATGATGGCGCTGTAAAGGATTTACATACAGGAGAAACGCAACCTTATACCATGGAAAATTTAGATGACATTGCCTTAGAGGGAAGACTGCTGTTAGGTGGAGAATTTCTCGGTGGAAATACGCTTAATACGATATATTCCGGCTTGGCATATCGTTATCTTGAGGATGACTCATCCGAAGACCCTTATGGCTATTTAAGACAATCAAATTATTTTTATCTCCCAGTGGGATACCAGTTTGACAACTCTCATAAACCCGGCTGGTCTATCGGGTTCAGAGTCGAGTACGATGTCTTTCTTCTGGGAATCCAGAGAACCGATCTCAGCAATGTAGGCGGGTCCGATTTTTATAATAAACAGGATTCTGGTTACGGCTGTCGGGCTTCTGTCAAAATTCAAAATAAGCACAGAAATGGCTCTTTAATTATCGAGCCTTTTTTCAGGTACTGGGATATCGAAGTATCAGACATAAAAGATGGCTGGTTCGAGCCGGCTAATAATACAAAGGAATTAGGTGTCCAGGTCATGTGGAGGTTTTAAAACTTTTATTTAACAGATAATTTTGATGTTAAGGAGAACAAAAAATGAAAAAGATTTGTATATTTTCCATTGTAGTTCCATTTATATTATTGTCAGGATGTGCTGTTGGTAACAAGTATAAATATAATGGCTTAAACATCAATCTTACAAGTGAAGGTAAAGCTAAAATTGCGGTGGCTACTCATGATCAGCGTCCCTATATCGTCAGTGGAAATAAAAAACCAAATTTCATAGGTCTGCAAAGAGCCATGATGGGCAATCCGTGGGATATAACGACTGCAAGTAGTAATTCTTTAGCAAAAGACATCACGGATACGATAACAAGCTCTCTAAAATCAAAAGGATTCAACTCAATAGGCGTAGTTGTGAAGCCTTCTGATAGTGATGAAAACGTTAAGACATCTCTTAGACGAGAAAATGCCTTGCGCTCAATAGTCACCACTTTATATGAATGGGAAAGCGATACGTATGTCAATGTTTCCTTGAAATATGATGTTAGAATACAGGTATTGGATGCCGATGGAAACACAATAGGTGAAAAGAAAATATCTGGAGATGATGATTTGGGTGGCAGTTCTTGGGATCCTATTGCGCATGCGAAGAAAGCTGTTCCTAAAGCATTCGTTGAAAAATTCGAAACGTTGCTAAACAGCAAAGAAATCTCTGATGCTTTAGCGGGAGCTAATTGACTAAAATAACATGATGTGTTAGTAATTTTATAAGGCGGATTCAACTCATATATATTCCTAAACAAAGGGAATCAGAATA
>CAYSHS010000057.1:0-14074 GCA_964430845.1 uncultured Pirellulales bacterium
GGCGAAATAGATCCATAGGATTATGTAGAATAAAAACTACACGCTTTTTAAGGAATAGAAACACTTGACAAGGTTTGTGCAAATCAGGTAATATATGAGAATATTTCTGATTGTTGTTTTTTAAACGAAAGTTTGTAGAAACGTTATGAAAGATAAAACAAGGTTTGTTTAAAAAGGAGACTGTTATGAAGCGTATATTTTTTGTATTGTGTGCAGCAGGCTTTCTGGCCGCACTTTCACTGGGACATATGGCTATAGCTACGCCGGCATCCAAGATAGGGATTTGCCATCTTAACCATGGAAATGATTTTGTAGAATTTGCAAATGGTACCTTATATTTCGGCAAGGAAATCGTAGTATCGGAAAACGCTCTTGATGCTCATTTGGCTCATGGTGATTCTACTGATTATGTACTTATAACCAAAGAAGAGCGTGATGATTATGAGCAGTTATATAATATCAAACTGCCAAATGCAGATTGCATGTTCCCCCCAGGAGAGGTAGAGCCGCCTGCAGAGTGAAAAAAATGTTTTAAGCATGTCGTTATGCGTCTAAGAATATTAAGGAGATTTTAATATATCAGATTCGGCCTGTCATGAGTATCTGAAAAAAGGATTATTGCATTGTAGTGAATTATAATGAAATTCTTATGTCTAATACTGATAAGCATAGGAACGTTAATCTCCGGCTACCTTCTTTTACGACACTTCGAGCTTGCTGATCTTTCGATGCAAAGTAGTACCGATTTTTGCTCCGCTCTATTCGGTGCTGGATGCGATGACGCATTGCGCAGTCCAATAGCTGTACAATTGGGTTTGCCACTGGCAGGGTGGGGGCTGGTTTATTATGGTACGCTTGTTTCACTGTTGCTGCTGGGCTGGATTCTCGGCGATACGTTTTGGCATGATGCGGTAACAGCGGCGTTAATAACAGCTTTTTTTGCCGCTTTAGGGAGTGCTTTGTTATTTATTACAATGGTCTCCGGGTTGTCGCCTTTTTGTCCTTTATGCGCTATCGTACATACAATCAATTTTTTACTGCTATGGCCATTAAAAGGTATGACCGGGCGGACACTCGGTCAGGTCAATCGAACTATAGCAAGTGTATTTAGATATCTTACCGGTTATAAAGGTTATAAAGCAGCCGATCCTGTTATGGCTCGATGGAAATCAGTGGGTTTCCTGACGTCCGGTTTGGTAGCCGTAGCTATCTACCAGTGGGTATTTGTCGAGTACACACTTCGAATCCATGCTTACGAGACTCCGTTCGACCTGCACCAGACTATTTCAATGTTCAAATCAACTGAGCAACTGGAAATTCCTATCACTGAATCAGATGCCCAGCTTGGTTCCCCGAACGCTCCTGTGAGGATGGTCGTATTTAATGACTTTTGCTGTCCCGCCTGTCGGCGGCTTGCCGAGACTATACACAGCCTGGCTGATAAGTTTCAGGATAAGCTCCAGATAGTTTTCAAACACTTTCCACTGGATAGCACCTGTAATGCACTGGTCAATCGAGAAGTACATCCGGGAGCGTGTGATGCAGCGACAGCGGCTGAAGCTGCTCGCGTGAAAGGCAAATTCTGGTACTTCCACGAATCAATATTCAAGCCGCATTACGAAGGTAAAATAGCACTGGATTCTCTTGCAGCAGAATTGAATATTGACAGGGACTGGTTTGACAATTACCGTCATTCAGATGAAGCAATGTCCAGGGTCAAGGCTGATATTGAGCTGGGAATCAAGCTTGGCATAGATGGAACACCAACTGTATTCATCAACGGTCGTCGTGTCTGTGATATTCGTCCTGAATCGCTGTTTGCTTTAGTAGCGTACGAATATGAGGAAACTGCTATTGAAGCAAAGCCACACCCCAATTGATAACAGAAGATATATAATTGCTATGAATTTCTTAAAAAAAACGAGCCTTATTGTTTAGTACTTTAAGGCTCGTTTTTTTACTTATGTTATTTTCTAACTTCGGTTTTGGCGAGTTTTTCGTAGAACTGGATAATTCCGCCGTGGTCGTCTCCGCCGTGACCGTCAACTTTTAGAGCCTGCATAATTTCCATAGCTACGCTTGAGAGTGGGACTGGAACGCCGAGGCTATGTGCGGTATCCAGGGCGTTTTGCAGGTCTTTTATATGCAGAACGATTCTGAATCCCGGTTTGAAATTACCCGCCAGAGCGAGCGGCATTTTCGCGTTTAATACAGTACTGCCCGCCAGGCCGCCTTTGATTGCGTTAAATACTTTTTCCGGGTCAACTCCGGCTTTTGTAGCCAGAACCATTGCTTCCGACATTGCGGAGATGTTCAACGCGACAATTATCTGGTTTGCTAATTTTGTTGTGTTGCCGCTGCCTATCTCGCCAACTAATGTTACTGAACCACCCATAACTGCCAGAATGTCTTTTACTTTCTCGAAAGTATCTTCCGGGCCGCCAACCATTATTGCTAAAGTGCCGTCAATTGCTTTAGGCTCTCCGCCGCTTACAGGAGCGTCAAGCATTATAACTCCTTTTTCAGCGGCTTTTTTGGACACTTCCTGGCTGGCCAATGGAGCAATTGAACTCATATCTATTAGTATTGTTCCTGGTTTTGCCCCATCAAGTACGCCATCCTTGCCTAAAACAACCTCTTTAACTTCGGGAGAATTTGGCACCATAGTAATGACTACTTCACTTTTTGATGCTACGTCTTTACATGAAGAGCCTTTCTGTGCTCCGGCTTTTACCAATTCTTCTACTGTTGAGGAAACGATATCATAAACAGTCAGGGGGTAACCAGCCTTTAGCAGATTTTTCGCCATTGGTTTGCCCATGATTCCAAGACCAATAAATCCAATTTTTTCCATTATACCACCTAATCCTTTCTTCAAATAGCAAACAAAAGTATTAATTGACTTATAAAAAATCATTCTTACACTTATCAGAAGCGACTGTCAAGAAAATAGATTTGGAAACTGTAATGTAAATTAAGATGGATTTGATGAATATCCTCACCTTGATGAATTATTTTCCTTTTTATATAGGTAGACAATTTTTCCGGTTTTGTTTTTAATGCTTGTACAGGCATCGGCTGTAAGACCGATTGAATTGATACAGTAATCCATTACTTCCCCTGCAACTTCAGATGAACAGGTTTCAATATACATCCAGAAGTTACTGGTTCTTTTGACTATATTTAAAGATATTCCGTACGCTTCTTCACATTGGCCAATATACCAAATACCTTGATTGCCGCCTTGTTCCCGAATATATTCTCTAACGTGCCGAATTATCTCGTTTTTATCAATCATGCCCATATGAGTATCTTTTAGTACCAATATTACATTCGTTTATATCAATATTAAATGCTCTAATATTCAAGCGTACAACTCTAATATTTTAATAATTTCATATGTCTTTATTAATAAGGCGTATGAAAGAGCAAAAATATGGACACTTATTTTAGAAAAAAATTAATATTTTTACTATGAACAATATAGGCAATATAGGCAATGTTTGTGATAGTTACTTTTTAGACATTTTTCTCCCTTGTCAAAAAATATTTAACTTTTTTTTTATTTTTTCGATTTTGTTGTCCATATTTTGCCTTCAGCAAACGCCTTATTATATAGCAAGGTGTTTTTAATTTTTCGGGAAATTGTTTTCCGGAAAAAATTAACAACCTTATTTGGAAAGGGACTATTATGAACTCCAGAACTATTGTAATTGGCGTTGTGATTTCGATGATTATATGTTGCAGCGCACTTGCCGACCGCCAGTTGAGCAGGACGGAAATAACACAGCTATTCCAGGAGCTGACAAGCAATCCGAAGACAACCTGGATAGAAGCGGGAACTATAGAAGCTGCAAAAGAGGAATACAGGGCGCCCAAAACGATTGATGAGCAGCAAATTCTCGATGCAATAAACCAAAATATCGAAGATTACCAAAACAATGACCAAAAGGCAGAAAGAACGGAACAATTACAAAAAATGGCACTTGATGCCATTCCTTTTAATGTCCGTTACCATTTGTCCAACGAATATACCATGAAAACAACTACAACTCTCAAGTGTGACGGCCAAAAGTATTATTGTGATATTACTGTCGATTCCCGGAAGGATTCTGTGGAGCTTCCGGAAGAATTAAAAAATAATTTCTCGACAGATGAATTCAATTTAGACTGGAACAGCAGACGAATTTCCTGTTTTGACGGCGAAAAATTTACGATTTACACACCCCAGGTCAATCATGCAATGGTCGATGCGGCCGGAAGTTTCCCAACAGGCTCATTAGAACCTCTTTCCAGTGGTATAATACCCTGGGGTTACAGGTATTTCACATATGAAAATTTGACACAAATCGAATCTTCAGCAATTGAAAAATCTGTTGACGGTCATTCCCGGATACATTTATCACTGACCAATTCAGACGGGTCAGAATTATTAATTGTTCTTGATACGGAAAAGGCATATGCTCCATTGTCATGGGTAATTAATACTGCGGATTATTCCATAGCACATCAATACGGCGGCTATAAGCTTGTTTCAGGCTCATGGGTACCAGCTTCGATAATAATTGAGAAATTCGATACTGCGACAAATAAGCTCATTTCAAGTGACCATATTACTATAACTAATATTAACGGGGAAATTCCCTCGGCAGGCAGTTTCAGTGTCGATTTCAATCCGAATACATTAATCGAATATACTTATGACAAAACTAAGCCGCAGTTGATTTATTATTATTCGAATACTGCTAATACAGAGCTTCTCCTGGCTGAAAGAAAAGCGTATATGGTATCCGAAGGTCAACACTTACAAAATTGTGCCACGGCGGCTTTACAATACGCAGCTTTGCTGCTTGGAAAAGACATTCTCAATCAGCAGCTTTCGCAATTAGTGAATCCTGATGACAATAAAACGAGCATGCACGATATGAAGAAATATGCTGAAAATGAAGGTTTTTACTGCAAAGCAGTTAAAACTGACATTCAGACATTAAAGAATCTATCGGCTTGTAAAGCAATTCTGCATATACCCGGGAAAAATCACTTCGTGCTTCTTGACAACATCGATCAAAAATATGTATGGATAATAGATTTATCGAAGGACAAGTTTTACTATCGAGCTGATATAAACTTTTTCGGCATGGACTGGACGGAAGGCACTGCTTTGCTGATTTCCAATCAGCCGATAAGCTTACCTGCCGAGACGACGGAAATTACCGATGACCAGCTTATAAGTTACGTCGGTGGCTCAGGCTATTTGTGCAATATTAAACTGCAGGACCATTTAATAAGATATTGTGAGATGGTGGGAGTGGATTGTTTTGGTATCTATCAGATGATATTTACCAGGTGGGGCTGTGGAGTTGCAGAAAGCGGAAGCTGCTCGGAAACTGTTTTTATGAAGAAAGTTACGTGGCCTTGTATCGATGATCTTTATTACCCTTATATGTGTGATCTCTTAATAAGTGGACTGCATATTTACTACATGCTGGCATGTGAATAGCCGGAAATGAAAACTATTTCCTTTTTTCTTATATCGGGAACCAGCATAATTCCTGTTATTCAGAATTTGATAACTTATGTAAAAATGTCAGAAATATAAAAGAAACTCTTCATATTTCACATGGTTTATTCTGCATTGTTGCGTTTGACTTTTAGAATAAAAAACCTTAGAATACATGATTATGAAATGGAGAGCTTTTACTCTGATAGAATTGCTCGTGGTTATAGGCATAATCACGTTTCTTACAGCTATTGTGATTCCGGTAATGAGCATGGTTAGACAGTATGCGCGGGCAACACGCTGCGGCTCTAATGTAAGGCAGATTACAATAAGTCTTATAAACTATGATTTAAAAAATGAGAGTTTCCCATACTCCCTTTTTTCAGGAGGTTTCGAGGCTCCGCCGCCTGGAGGATATACAGGAGATTTTATGTATGATAATGCCGGATGGCGATGGTTTAATTATATAATCGATTATTCTAAAACGGATTTGATTAATTTTTCATTTTTATGGTGCCCGTCCAGAAAAATTAAAGATAAGATTTTTAAGTATAATATGCTTGTCGCTAATTATGGAGTCAATCAGTCGGTATGTAAAAGCTGGCAAAAAAACAAAAATGACGAATTTACAGGCATGCCTTTAAGCAGTACTGATATATCTTCTCCCGGCCAGACTCTCCTTATTGTTGACAGCGGCTATGCTTCTATTAATTGGTATCATGTTACAGATTTTCCGCCGGTTACTTTAGGTAATAGTATGGAAGATTGTTCTTATCTTCCCGGGCTTGAGATGAACGAAAAAAGGGATTTAAAGGATGAGCAGAAAGATGATGCTATTAACGGCAGGCATATAAACAAAACGGTGAATATAGGATTTGTCGATGGGCATGTCAGCCGTAAAAAGGCTGAAGATTTATTTGTGGAAAAAGCTGCTGATGGATATAAGAACCGCAGTCCTTTATGGCTGCCGCAAAGGAAATAGATACTCAATTTCCAAATAAACTATTCTGAACAGCAGTGAATTGCTCGTTGCTTATATATTCGATTATATACCAGGTTTCCGGCGAAAAATCGCTTTCGCTCGAGAGTTTTCGATAGAAATCAATTCTTACAGGAAGCTCTGTATTTGCGTTTAATGTAAAACGGAGCTTTGTAAGTTCCGTGTCACTAACTGCATTAGATACGTATGTAAGCTCGTACACTTCATCTTCACCATTTATTTTCTGAGATTCAGTTGTTAGCTGTTTCCATTCTGCATCAGGCGGTAATTCTGAAATGCTGTAAAAAGGCGTTAAACCCAAAGTACCATGTATTTTTTTTACGAAATCTGCAAGCCGTTCCTCGGGTATTGGTGTTGTCTCTGTAAATTCTGAACCAATCTTTTTTGTTGACTGTAAGTTGCTGTTTATATCTCTTAAAATTAAATCATCATTAATTTTTCCTATTTGAATATTTGCCGAGCGTGAGACCCATTGCTCCTGTGTGGGATTTTCTTCACCAGCCGTATATAATAAAATATGGACATTGTTAATCGCCTCTAAAACATTACAAAACCTTGCCAGGCTAAGTGCCTTTGCTTTTGGTGAATATAAGAACATCGCGGCTAATATCGCTGCGGCCGTAAACAGTCCCACGAAACCTTTTTTAGAGAAAGATTTGACGTTCGATGTTAATATTTTCTTCTTCAGCTCGGATGTAAAGTTGATAATCGAGCCTGGATGACCTGTTGGGGTTTTCTCATTAGCTCCTGTAACTTCCACGTGAATTGGGAAGCCGGCATAAAGCCCCTCTGAATTGCCTGCGTTTACAGTTTTAGCGGATTCTTCGACATTGAATGTTGTTACAATCTCGGAATCTGTACTTTCGGCAATATCGGAAATAGTACGATGAAGCTCCTGTACCTTTTCCAGGCAGAACGGGCATTTTCGAATATGTGAGATGCGGGATTGCTGAAATTCGGATTTCCTGTATTTTACGAGATCAAGCTCATATGGAAGCACTAAGTCAAAAATGTCGTTGTTTGTAAGCCTTTCGCTCAAAAAACAGGGTTTCTCTGCTTTTTCATGCAAAAATTCTTTCCGTATCGTTTCCCTGTATTGATAAATAGCGTCCCTGCAATCTCTGCATATGCAAAGGTGTTTGAGCGTCTGTTCGTCAGATTCGTGAAATGCCATCATCACGAACGCCATAATATCAGATTTTGCTTGTGAGCAATTGATATTATCATAGTCGGAATTGACGGCAAGAAACCTGCTCAGGCGGAATAAATTCACTTCGCTAAGATTCAAATCACTAATTTTTCCCAGGTGCTGAACACATTTAGGGCAATGATCAAGATGTGTTGTTATCGGTGTCGGAATGCTGATTTGCATGGAAGCATCAAGCAATCCGGGCAGAAATGGTTTTACAATCGTACAGGTTATATCTTGATCTATGTATGAAAAATGAAGTTTCAGCATATTCGCAAGAGGTGAGCCGGAATGGTTATATTCCCGGTTAATCTTAAATTCGGATTTTGTTAATGCCGTTTTTAGCTCGTAAATCTCCTTTTGGCAATTTCTGCACTGCCTGATATGGCTAAGAACCTGCTCCGGAATCTGATCCTTATCCTGTAGAAATAGAAAATCATAGTAGTAAAGTTTTGCCTCCTCACATAACTGGCCCATCTTGGGGGTAATCATGGTATCTCCTTATTCAAGTGTTATTTAAGCACTGGCGAACTTTCCCTAATCCTTTTGAGATATAACTTAATACAGAGGTATATTTTATGCCCATTTTGTCTGCTACCTCTTGAATACTGTAACCATATCTATATCTTAAAGTAATAGCCATGTATCTTTGTCCCGGCGAAATTGCTCTAATACGTTCGAACATCCTATTCATTTCTTCTTCTATTAATAAGGCGTTTGCCGGGTCGAATTTATTGACACTAAAATTACTATTTTTATGAAATTTTTTAATTTTTGTTTCGTAAGCCCTCATTTCACGATAAGAATCGGATAAAAGATTGATTATTGCTTGATAAATATAACGCCTTACACTCCTGACAGTTATTGGAATAGGCGTTGATATCAATTCAAGATAAAAGTCCTGGAAAAGGTCATCCTCAGAGATATTAGTTGTGTTTTGCGAACGTATTACCCAGCGAATAAAATTTTCATATTCGTCGATAATTCTATTGGCATATCCAACCGGATTGATATAGGAATCTGTTTTTAAGCAAGGTTCCGGCACTTAAAAAACTCCAAATTGTTACTAAAAATCGCAGAATTACTTCAAAAATACAGTTACTTTATAAATTACCTTCTTAAATAATAGTTATTTTGCCTATATTATATAAAAATCGGCAGGTAAATGCAAATATTTGCATAAATTTATTAAAAATCCTAAATAGCAACTGAACTTTTGCAAAACTCTTGTAACAAGCCAAAGTTCAGGTGTAGAGTTCACTTTTTGTACAAATAACACAAGTGCTGAAGATTTAGGGAGACTTGAATTGCATCCGGATAGTGCAGGAATGTAACCTTGCAGCCTGAAGATATGTGGATTTCCCAGACGAAACGACAGAAACTTTTTAGCTCATCATCATTGCCAAAGCTGCGGCTATATTATCTAATGCAGATTGGTTTGGAAGTTTGAGTTTTAGCTCCAAATTTCCATGTTCGTCTGTTTCGAGACATTCCTTCAGATGCAGTTTTATCGCGTCTTTTTTCTGCTCAAGTACCTGTTCGTCGGCCTGATGGGGAATAATTTCGGACAAAAATTTGAACGTAGAGGTAAATAATTCGCCTGCAGCGGCGGCAACCTTTTCTTTTTGAGCCGTTATCTGTGCAATTTGCTTCTGCTTTTCAAGCTCACTTTCATCCAGTGGTGCATCTTCAGGCTTACCAAGCAAAATTTCGAGACGGCGCTTGAGCGCCTCGGCTCCACTGACCATATCAACTTCCTTAACGTCGCTGTTAATATCCAATGCAGCCAAAGCAACCTCTTTCTTGGCGGCCAGCGTACCCAGCATACCTTCTTCAATAGTATGCTCGGTTACCAGGATATAGACCTGAACGGGATTTTTCTGACCCATGCGGTGTGCGCGTGCGATTCGCTGCTCCAATACAGCAGGATTCCAGGGCAAATCCACGTTAATGACAGTGTTTGCAGCCTGGAGATTCAAGCCTGTTGAACCGGCATTTGTGGTTATGAACAATTTGCAGTTCGAATCATTTCGGAATTTATTTACAAGCTCAGCGCGTTTTTTCTGCGGAACTGAGCCATCCAGCCTGACATAACTCATTTTCAGTTTTTTCAATATAGGCTCGATAAGACCCAGCATGGTTGTCCATTCCGAAAACAGCACAATCTTTCTGCCTTCTTCAACATTCAGCTCTTCGAGCAGCTCATGGAGATATTCGAGTTTTGTCGAGTATCCGGGAGGCTGCTTATCGACAAGAAAAGTGCTGTCAGCAGCCATGCGGCAAAGTAAAAGAGCTTTTTGCAGGCGGAGCAAATCCATCTCGGAAATATAAGGCTTATTTATAATCGACTGGATTATCATTTTCTGCGCGCGATTAATGTCAAACTGCTCGGAAGTAGGGGCAATGCGGACAATTTCATCTGTACGCGAAGGCAGTTGCTTCATAACTTCACTACGTGTGCGGCGAAGCAATATGGAGCTTAGCTTCTGGCGCAGCTTGTCGAGATTTTTATAGCCTAACAGCCGGCCTTTTTCATCTACGATTCTATGAATGTTGAAAAATCGAAAAGACGGCCCCAGTCTCCTGTCGTCAACAAATTCCACAACAGAAAACAAATCATCCAGCCTGTTTTCCAGGGGCGTTCCCGAAAGAACCACCGCAAACCTGCTTCGTAAAGATTTTATCATTTGCGAGGTTTTTGCCTCCCAGTTTTTAATACGCTGGCCTTCGTCGAGAATTATCAGGTCCCATCGGACCTGTTCGATCGACTGGACATCTCGCAAAACCTGCTCATAATTGCATATTGTAAAAAAGCAGTTATTATCATATTGTGCTGCGCGTTCATTTGCGCTGCCCAAAACTAACTGGCAATCTTTGTCACAAAATCGGTTAATTTCGCTTCGCCACTGTGATTTTAGTGACGTCGGGCATACGACCAGAACCTTTTTTACATCAGACTCTCGCGATAATAACTCTGCAGCACCGATTCCCTGTATCGTTTTGCCAAGTCCCATATCATCTGCCAGCACGGCACGTCCCGCTCCCGCCGCGAACGCAATGCCGTCAAGCTGGTAAGGCAGCAATTCAGCCTTGAGAAGGCTCTTCCGAAAAGGATGAGCTGCAGGATCCCTGCGAATTTCTTTTACCAGCTTGTTGATACGTTCCTGGTGAAGTAAAAAATCAATATATTCGGCCGCATCGGGATAAATAGTTACATTATTGCCTGATGATTCGAGATTGCGAACGCAGCTCAATAGCTTATGCACATCTTTTATATTACGATTTTTTACAGGTTCAATTATATCGTTGAGTTTTTTTCCCATCTGTGTTGGATAAAGCAGGCGCAATTCCAGGCTCTTATTATAAGCGATATGCACTGCAAAATCATTTTGCCTGTAAGGTCGTTTCCTTGCCGCGGCATCGAACTTGCGCTCCATCTTCATCTGAACCTTCATAATATGCTTACAGGTTCCTAAAGTATTTTTCCTGAAATCGGGACAGGAGCAATACGACTGGCCTCTTTCCCAGCCGCGAAGTGCGACTCGATAGCTTTTGCCGGAAAGTGAATTGGTGACAATATAATCCGTCCATAATATTTGTGGATTGGTGCTTTTAATAATCATGCGCTCGGCGCCCGCCCGCTCCTGCCTGTCTTCCAGCGCCCTGGCTATAAGGTCTTTTTCACTTAGACTTTCAGCAGGAATCCTTTCTATCGGTGGTTTTGCCAGACCCAGTGCGGTTTTTTCCTCGAGAATCAAAGAAAAAGCCGCTCCTGTATGCACGCAAATAGAATCACATTTATCGCAGTTGAAATTCAGGCGGCTGCGAGCCTCGGCCATCAATGTTATCGTAACATTTGCTCCGTCAACTGATAACCTGAACAAGTCATCGCCAAGATAGACATTCTCTTCTAATGAACTTATTTCGAGCTTACCTCCCTGCATAATAAGTTTGTCGCCTTCAGGTCCCAGCAGTTTGCATGCCTGGATAAATGTCAGTCTTGATAATCTGTCTTTCAGTGTCAATTCCTTTTTTCCCATTTTTTACCCACCTAAAGTTATTAAGTTTGAAGGAAAGAATCTTTCATAAAAACTATGCCTTTTCTTGGTAATAAATATTGGTTTTTTAAGCAAGTTTAAAATAATAAAAAGGAACAATTATTTTTATTTTGTGATGCAGTTTAGTTCGTTTACGTTGTGAATAAATAGATGACCATCGGCGATGGCAATTGAACCCTGGACAGGACCATCTTCCATATCGATTCTGGAAATGATATTGAATTCATCCCCTCCTGCGCCAAGAACCACAGCCTCTGCTTTTTCGCTTATACAGTAAAGCTTATCATCGCCGGCAGTAACAGGAGCCCACCATGGGTCGCTTCCTCCCAGCTTTCCCTGCCATTTCTGCTTGCCTGCTTGAGCATCATTTGAAGTAACATAAGAAGCTCCGATATTAAGAATTTCCGTTCGCTGATTGAAATCTGGGGATACTATACTAATTTATTGTGGTTTTACGAAGGATAGAAGATAGCCACGAAAAACAAGAGACACAAGATTAGTTTTAATCTATTTCAAAACTTCGTATGTGTATCCCGGAGCATCTATATTTATATCTCCCGCTAAGCCGCCGGGATTTTTAAACGTTTGAATTTAGGTATTTGAAATGCGGTATTCTGAGTTCTGTGTTCTGTTTTTAAATTTTATATTGCATACCAGATTATTAAAATATAAAATCCTTATTATAAAAATATTCTGAAGTTAAAATCTGGAGTAGCAGTTCGAATATGAATAGAGTTTAGTTCAAAATAGAAATCTGTTAATTCAATGGAGATGAATGATTATGGACAGAATGACATTAAAAACATCAATTCAGTTAACAATAGTTATTTTGATTACCTGTACTTTATTTTCCTGTGCTTCAAACACTACGAACAAATCGGAGAATTTTTCTGTTCGGATAACGGACAAGCCTTTGACATTTTGCAATCCTATCAACGTAAATGTTGGCTCACAAAGAGTCGGCAGGATGGGAGAGCCGGTTGTAGTTCTTTACAAAGATGATTATTATTTGTTTACCGGCAGCGGATACTATTTTTCGGATAATATGAGGGACTGGACATTCGTTAATGCTCAGAATTACCCGAGGGGGGTTCCATCATGTGCAACCGACGGCGAGACTATGTATGCATGCGCAATGAACTCAAGGAATGTTTTCGCAAGTACTGATCCCAAGAGCGGCGTATGGACACAGGTTGGTACTTTTGATAGTGACAGATACGGCGATGCTGACCTGTTTATAGATGATGACGGCCGCTTTTATATGTACTATGGATGGGCACAGCTTTTACCAGTCCGAGCCGTCGAATTGGATCCAAAAACTTTCAAGGAGATTGGAGAACCAAAAACTTTATTCTTTAGTGATTATGAATCGCATGGTTTTGAGCGAAGAAGACCTGATGATTTGATATTCCCATATTTCAATCACAGGCCGTATTTCCCTGAAGAATTACCATGGATAGAAGGTCCCTGGATGGTAAAACACAATGACAAATACTATCTGCAATATGCCGCAATCGGTCTGGAATTTGCATCTTATTCCCATGGTATTTATGTTAGTGACAGTCCGCTTGGACCGTTCGAATATTCGCCGCATAATCCGCTAACCTTCAAAACAACCGGATTTATGGTTGGTGCCGGACATGGCAGTACTTTCCACGATAAAAACGGCCAGTTATGGACCATTTGCATGGTTCCGTCATTCTATGGCAGCGGCAGAGGCGGCTCTGAGCTCGCTTTGTTCCCCACCGCAGTAGATGCTCAAGGCGTCATGCATTCCAATACTGCTTTTGGCGATTATCCGCAATATTATCCCGGTATTAAGGAAAATGCAGTTGAAAATAATTTTACAGACTGGATGCTCTTATCCCATAAAAAATATGTAGAGGTATCTTCCACTCTCGAAGGATACGAAGCCGCAAACGCTATCGATGAAGATATGATGACCCACTGGGCGGCCGCGACAGGTGACCCCGGCGAATATATGAAAGTGGACCTTGGCAAAGGATGTGATATATACGCCATGCAGATTAATTTTGACCAGCAGCTTGATCCAAATGCACAAAGCGGCGGCGCCAGAGGCGGCCGAGGCATGGGAGGCTTTGGCGGCGGCATGGGCATGGGCGGTATGAGAGGCGGCGCAGGCGGTGGAGCTCCTGTTCGTTATCAATCCTATACAATACAGATTTCGAATGATAATGAAAACTGGACAACACTTATTGACAAAAGTAATAATACGCAGGACCTCCGACATGATTATATCGAGCTTGAAGAATCTGTAAAAGCAAGATACGTAAAATTGACCAACGTATTTACCCAGAATGGAATGT
>CAYSHS010000058.1:0-13887 GCA_964430845.1 uncultured Pirellulales bacterium
CGAGTGTATGAAGGTAATTGATCTGGTAAAGGAACTTGAGCCTGATACAAAACATGAGCATGAAATCGGCAGAATAAATCTCGCGATGCTCATAAATCAAAGGAAGTTTGATGAAGCCGATAAACTTGCTGAAAAACTCTGGCCCAAAGAAATAGAATTATTCCTTAGTAAAAAAGCAAATGCCTCTTTACAACCTTTTATAGATTATATTATTGCTATAGCCGGTAATGGCAGGATTGAAAGAGCTGCTCAATTGTTTAAAGAAATCAGAACTACTGAACCGGACCTTTCTCAATATAATCCGAGTGTGAGAAAGGAAATCTTAGCCCAATTCCAGACAATATCTATGAGTCTGCTTGGACATGACTTTACCTATAATTTATTTACCAAGGCAAACCTTACTCTTGAGCAGGTAAACCAGATTGCAGGATTTAATGTATTGGAAAATGATGAGACAAAATGGTATGTGCCGCAAAAATATCGCGTGCCAAACGATCCAGAAGCTATTGCCGAAGCTAATGCCAGAAATAAACAACTTAATGAACTTGTGGAATATTACAAAGCTCATCCTCTTGAAGAAGGACAAATGGATATTCGTAAAGGTCAGGAGGCAGGTAATGGCTATTCCATCGGTTCAATTCAGGGATTAGATGGTTATAAAATCTGGCGGATTGGAGCTAAAGCGGATTTTTTTGCGAAGAGTTATCCTGATGTTCCTTCTTCCGGAAGAATGAGGTATGAAGGCGATTTTAATAATATATATTTGCAATATGATATTGTTGGTAGAGGTAATATTCCAAATCAAAAATATGTAGCAGAAGCTCTTTCGAGAGTTGGTATTGAGGTTGTCGAAAGCGAAGATACTTGTACCGTATGGATTGCTGAATATAACGGCCAGAAATTAAAAAATCCACCTTCAATTAAAATCCCTTATCCTAATGCACCAGCGGGAGTACCGGGTTCCGCAGCAGCTTTAGGTTGGTCATTTAATATAAAAACACTTCTTAATAATCTGGCTCAACAACAGGATATTGTTATAGAAGATAAAACAGGAATTGAAGAAAAGACTGAATTAACATGGGAAGTACCAAACTTCAAGACGCAGGTTGGTGCAGATTTGGCTAAAGAATGGTTCAAGGATAATTTCGGTATCACATTTAAAGTTGAGAAGAGACGTATGAAAGTTTGGGTAGTTCGCAAAAAAGCTCAATAGAATTTTACAGCTTTTAATGAAAAACACGCAGGCCGGGCTTTAGTGGGTTCGGCCTTTTTATTTTTAAAGAAAAATTATATAATTTTTAGACTAAAATCTGCATAAATGATGTCTTATCATCGACGATCGTTGGTTTCGAAACTTTTTAAGGTTAATCCAGACATGCTGGAAGACAAGTTACTGGTATGGAAATTAAAACGCGGCAGTTCAGATGCCTTACGCCGGATCTATGAAAAGTACAAAGATGATTTGCTCGCTCTTGCTATCGCCTTATCCAATGACAGGGCAGCCGCAGAAGATGTGCTGCATGATGTTTTTGTTTCCTTTGCTCAATATGCTGTGAAGCTGGAATTGCATACAAGTTTGAAGAGCTACCTTTTAAGCTGTGTCGCAAATAGAATTCGCAGTCTGCAAAGTTTAAAAAGCAGGCAGAAAGAGCAAGTAAGTAATGCAGAGAGCATCGAAGATGATTGTAACGAGCCTGTAAATATTGCGATATTGACAGAGCAATCAAGGCGGATAGAAAAGGTTTTGTCGGAGCTTCCATATCAGCAAAGAGAAATAATCATCCTGCATCTTAACAGCCAGATGAGATTCAAGGAAATTGCAAAAATGCAAGGTGTTTCGATAAATACAATCCAAAGCCGCTATCGGTACGGCTTTAAAAAATTAAATACAAATTTTACCGGATTGTTTAAAAATTAAATTTTTAAAAAAAACCAAAAATGTCTTTTTTATTTTTTTTTTCGGCAATAAAAATTAAAAAAACACGACCGGAGAATTAGATAAAAGAATCATTGACGATGCTTTGCCCGCGTATGAACAATCACTAAAAACACAATCGACTGAAACGCAGCCGAATTTATGGAAAATAATCATGAAAAGTAAAATTATTAAACTTACAGCGGCAGCTTGTGTAGTTTTTGCAATTGGAGTGGAAACATTTTTGAAAGATGATTCACGTATAATACCAACTCATAGTGGAAATCAGAAACAACAGCTTGCAGATGAATTAATGCAAGTGCGTCAGATGATTGCTGTTAACGATTTCAAAGGTTTATATGGAGTTCTTTCGGATGGACAGTTCGAGAGTAAGGTTGTAGCCGCAAATTTTCTTGCAAAAATGGGCGAAGTTCCTGAACTTGTCGAGATGCCTGCGTTTGAGAGTGTTTCAATGTATGCCAAAGGTAACTTGATTCTTGATTGCGTGACAGGCAACATGATGCTTCGCTCTACTGAAGCTGATGAATGGTTAGAAGTAACAAACGAAAAAATAAAAGTACATATAAATCAAAATGTACATGAAGCGAAAAAAGTTCGTATTATATGTAATACAGAAGGAATTCGAGAGAATCGGGAGCAATATGATAAAGAATTTGCTAATCTCCGAAAGGAACGTACAGATTTAGAGTTGGAATTGGCAAAACTTAATCAAAATACACAGGATGATGAAGTAAAGAAGCTTAGAGAACGTCTTGTAAAGTATAATGAATTGCTTGATACCGTAGATAATGCTGTATATGTTGATATTGAAGGTAATAATCTAAAATTAGATAATCCAAAATATAATCGCACAGCTATCGCTGAACTTATGGATGGAACCGTAAAAGTTGAATGGCACGGTCATTTTGTCGAAGGAAATAGTGTCACTTTTTGGTATAACCTGGCGCCTGTTCTTACAGATGGTCCACCAAAGCCTACTCCGAACTGGCGGGAGCGTTTTGATGCTGTTTACTCGCTTAATGAAGGAGAAATTATTCGCTGGGTACGTACGCCATATATTCCTGAACGCCAGATATATGCCACACAGGAATTACACTACTACTCGTCTTCAGATAATCCTCCACCACCAGGTTACTTGTCTTTTTTCTGGGACGGCAGCCAGGCACGTAACTGGACGCTCATGGTGAGTGGCGAAGGTAGTCTTAGTATGGTACTTATGGACATGGGGCTTCAACTTTATGAATATAAGATTGAATCGGACAAATTGTCTAATCTGAGGCTAAATGGTGACTGGATTATTCGTGAGAAAGCGTCAAAAGAAGAAAAAATACTTGCACTTGAGAAGATTTTACAGAGCGAGTTAGACCCGAATATAACATTCGAAAAGCGTAAAGTGAATTGTGATGTTATAATTGTAAAAGGACAGTACAAACATATACCTTTGGAAGGTGCTGAACGCTCAGACTTAATTTATGTACCTTTTGTTGGCGGAGGAACCGGTAGTCTTGAGGAAATACTGAAAAAAGTTGGCGGTAATTTTGATCGTCCGATGATTTTTGAAAAAGAAAATCTATCCAATATTAGAGTCGCATATAATCGTGGACTCTATGCGTATTCTCGATCAAAGTTAGAATCTAAAACGAATGAAGAGAAACAGGAAATACTCGATTCAGCGATGGATTATCTTTCAAAACAAACATCACTTCAGTTTGAGTATGGCAAGAGTGAACAGTACGTTTGGTTCATTACAGACAAATCAGGTGATAAACAATAATCTTTACAAATATTTAATCAATTTAGGCCGGGCTTTATTAGGTTCGGCCTTTTTGTTTTATAGGGAAAATCTCTTATTTTTTAGACTAAAAACTGTAAAGTGATTGTATTATATATAGTAAACGGTCGTTTTGTAATTCAATGAGAGTTGGATATGCTTGAAGATAAGCTGCTTATCTGGAAAATCAGGTCTGGTGATACAGCCGCAATTGCGCAAGTTTATGAGAAGTATAAGAAAGTTCTTTTGAAAATAGCAACCGGCCTTTTAAATCAAAATAGTATAGCCGAAGATATTGTTCACGATGTATTTGTCAACCTGGCTAAATCTTATCGGAGTTTAAGGCCCGAAGGAAATTTGAAAAGTTATTTAGCTGTATGTGTCGCTAATCACGCTCGTAATGTGAACAAATCAGGTCAGAGGTTGGAATCGAGTAATCTCGATGAAATTGAATTAATTGAATCGGATTCCCATCGACCTGAACGCTGGATTATACAGAGTGAAGAACTGGAAAATTTGAATAATGCTCTTTCGCAGCTTCCATATTCTCAGCGTGAAATAATAATTTTGCATGTGCACGGCGAAATGAAATTCAAAGATATATCAAAATTACAGAACATTTCAATAAATACGGTCCAGAGCAGATACCGCTATGGACTTGACAAATTACGTTCGTTATTGAATGGTGAGGTATAAAATGAATTCATCAAAAAGAATAGAAAAACTAATGAAAGATATTCCATTGAACACAATCCATGAAAGAGATAAAAAAGCGCTTGATGATGTTATTGAGGCAATGGAAGAATCTAAAAAACAACCGCCTACAGGTGCGGATATATGGAGAATAATCATGCAAAGTAAAATATTAAAATTAACAGCTGCGGCGGTGATAGTAATCTCTGCTATACTTGGAATAAACTATCTTGGTGCGCCGATTGATGGTGCAAGCACAGCATTCGCGGCCGCGATGGACAGTATTAAAAAGGCGCGAACTTTTTCTTGTATTGTGATTGATGAAGTTGATTATGAAGATAACCAAACGAAGGGGAGATATCTTAGCAAGGAAAAAATAATGTTCAAAGAGCCTTATTGGGAACGTAAAGAGAAATTAACGTCACCTTGGCCACAATATGTGGGAGAGATAACTATTCACGATTATGAAAAACGACAGGAATTGATTCTCAGACCTGTTAACAAGGAAGCGATACTTTATGATTTAAGTTCAAGTTATTATTTTGATGAGGAAACAGGTCTTCTTAGCCTGACACAGCTTGATACAAGTCTTCGTGATTATTTGCTTGAGAAATCTGCCGGTACATTCGATGACCTTGGTGAAGTGGAACTTAATGGTCAAACTGTCTGGAAACTGCAGGAAAAAAAGAAAAACAGGATTTGTACATTATGGATAAATCCTGAAACTAATTCTCCTGTTCAAATTGAATTTAAATATGCCGAACACGAGAAATCACCGATACTTTATACTGAAATAAAAATAGATGAAGAACTCGACGAGGAACTATTCAGTCTGATACCTCCCGACGATTACTACGTGAGAAATATAGGAAAAGGCGGTTGGGAAGATTATCAGAGAAAACTGAGTGCAAAAATCAAGCAGTTGGGTATATTGTGTGTAATATATCAGGATAAAAATGAAAATCAGTTTCCTAATGAATTATCAGATTTTGTGACGTCAGGAATTGTTTCAGATGAAATCCTTAAGAATACATTAGCTCCACCTGATAATCCGGATGGATATCCTGTTTTCAAATACAATAAACCAGACAATGACTCTGATTTGGCAACAACGATGATTTTTTATGAAGCATTTGATCAATGGCCGGATGAAGGTATTGTAGCTTGTTTTGCGGATGGTCATTCTGAAATTATTAAAGACCAGAGCTGGTTCGAGGAATTAATAAAGTAGAAACACTAGGATAGAGAAAATGTTTCCTTATTGAAGTAATTGTCTTTTTATCTTATATTTATGTTCATGGAAGAACATTTTCAGAAAGAAACAGAACGGCTTGTTAGGTCATGGTCAAAGCACAATAGCCTGGTTCTTCGGGACCATCTTGTCAAAGATGTAGAAGATCCAAGGATAAATGTGCAAAGCATCCTTACACGGCACTGGCTGATAAATCAATTGTTTGGTGATAAATACGATGACCTTATGGAGCATGAGATTCGCTTTGCTCTTGTAATGAACTGGCTGCTTGCACTTCTAAAGAAAAACGTCAGGACAAGTCAGTTGCAAACGATTCTTTATTGTCTTATTGAAAAACAAAACAGTGCAGAAGGAATAACAATTCCATCTTATGTTTTCGAAACATTTTCAAAGCTTGCTGTGCCTAATTATATTTGTAATGCGCTAAGCTTGCCTGCAAGTGAGTGTGCCGAAGGAATTATTCCAGATTATATTATTTCTACATTCGGAAGAATCTGGAAGGAAATACTCGCCGATGAGCGGCATGAGAAAATATCTGTTCTTGAATCAGCCTGCGGCTCAGCCAATGATTATCGTTTTATTGATGCTTTTGGTATCGGGAAGTTTCTTGATTATGCGGGAATTGATCTGTGTGAAAAAAATGTGTGCAATGCCAAAAGAATGTTTCCCGAGATTGATTTTAAAGTCGGCAATGCTATTGAGATTCAGGCCGGAGATAAGGAATATGATTATTGCTTTGTGCATGATTTATTCGAGCATCTTTCAATTGAGGCGATGGAACACGCCGTCTCAGAATTATGCCGCATTACAAAGAAGGGTATTTGTGCAGGTTTTTTCAATATGTATGATGGCAGTGAACATGTTGTCAATGCTGTTAATTCTTATCATTGGAATAAATTGAGCAAAGGGGTAATTTGCAGACTTTTTGAGGAGGATTTTCATCACTTTGAAATTATTCATATCGATAAATTTCTCTCAACTAAATATAACTTCGGCGATACACATAACAAGAACGCTTATACATTTATTGCACTTATATAAGTATGAAGTAGTAACAATTATAATCATCAGAGGATTTCGTTTTCTTAAATAATTTAAAATAACGAAATAATGTAAACATCCCTCCGAAGATTATTATGGGAATTCTCATATAGGAGTCATTTTTCTGCACATAATAACGATATTATTATAAAAAAGAGGTTTTTTGTGCTTGCTTTTATTCGATAATGTAAATATAATTAAGTTAAGTTGTTTATATCAATTTGAGTTTACATTTCATTGGCCAGGCTTTAAAGGAGACTGATTATGAACAAATCATTTGATGAATCTAAGCGAAGCGGTTTTACTTTAATAGAGTTGCTTGTGGTTATTGCGATTATTGCGGTTTTGATGGCTATTTTAATGCCTGCCCTTCAAAAAGTACGAAAGCAGGGCTACCAGGTGGTTTGTAAGAATAACTTGAAACAGATTGGCCTGGGTGCAGATATGTACGCCGAGAGTAACAAATATTTAGTGCCTCGAGGTCTTATATATGCCACTGATCCTACATGGTTCGAATATTTCATGCCGTACCTTTCCCAGAAACCTACGGGTAATGATTATCGTACTGTAAAAATATATCGCTGTCCGGCATATCCAAATAAGAACCAGACTGTTTGCTATATAATTAATGGTTGGAAATTTGGCGGCCAGAACGGTGAGATAGATCAACAGGAAGAGAGTCCGACTAATATAATGTCGTTAAAACAAGCGTCAAAGACAATCTACCTGACTGATTTTGAATATGGCGATTGGATAACGATTATTACAGAGGCAAAACAGGCGGGTATTGAAAACTGTGATATTCGCCAGGCATCCGATTTGGCATACATACCCCAAACCGACGGTACGCTTAAGTTAAGCGAAACAAGGCGGGTACCTCTTGATCGTCATTCGAGAGGCAGCAACATCCTTTATTTTGACTGGAGTGTAGGTCATTTAGAATCCACTGAAATAGTAAGGGACCTCTTCCGAACTCACTAACAGGTTTCTGTAAGAAAATCTGCCTGTACGTATAGAAATCAGACACAGTCATCATTTTAAATATTGATTTTTTAAACAAGAGTTTTGCAAAAATGAGAAAAGGCATATATTATTTAAGAAAATCGATGAACGATTTTCTTAAAATAATAATTATATCTTTTCGTAAGTCTGTAATATATAAAAAGTTCTGTTTGGAAAAGAAAAAATATAAAATCGTATTTTTTTCCGCCAAATTAGTTCTGGCGGATATGCCTTTTCTCATTGTTACAAAAGTTTGATTTAAAAAAAATCCCTTTGTTTCCGGATTAATAATCCATCATATTTCATTTCCCGGTACACAATTCTAATTATGGCACAAATATTGCAGTCAATATTAATATGTACGTGTATAAATATATTTTAAATGAAGTAAATGAGCATCTCGAGGAGAAACAATCCGCCTTGAGAGCTTTATGAGTGCGGCGAATTTTCAGCTATGGCGCAAAGAAAAAAAAACGAAAATGTCGAAAAAAACACAGATAGAGCGCCATCGAAACGCAAAAATAAAGCTAAAAAACAGCAGGAAGATAAACAGGATAATGATTTTTTTGTATCGAACGACAACCCGAAGGAAGAAATTTCAGAGCGTGAAATTTTTACAGGAGATGAGGATTTTTATAAACTCCTGTCTGATTCCATTGAAGAGTCGGAAGATGCCGGAAAGCTCATAAGCCGAAAGTCAAAGATTAAAACGACGCGAAATTCAACTATTTCGTGGATTCAAAGAATTTTAATTGCCGGGATTATTACGATTGCAGCAACGATGGGTTATGCCATAGTAAAAAATAAGCTGGGATTATTTCAGGGACCTGCCATGACGAGTGCCGGCCAGGTGGATATGCCTTTAAAGAATGCAGACGTCATGGTTTCTGACTTTCCTGAGAAGCAGCCGGAAACAATAGAAATTAACGAGCCTTCCCCGGAACAGTCTATATCATTGGAGCTTGCAAAAAGTTTTTATTTACAAAAGGAATATAAACAAGCTTACCTGGTTTATGAAAAACTTTATCATGCTCTTCCTGAGAGCGAGGAGTTAATAAGAGACTATCTTCATATGCAAATGGCTTTATGCCTTGACAATAACAGGGAGCTGGAGCAGGCTTACAACCTTCTTACATTGGTTTCGGAAAGTCGCTCTCCTGTTATTAGAATAATCTCAAATTATCGCCTGGCTCTTATTGAAATACAGAGGAAACGTTATCTTAGGGCAAGAACAAGGGTATACAAGGCACTTGCACTGCTCAAGTCGGTCGATTTTAAGGATGATTGGGAATTATCGTTCGAGTGCGACTGCAATTACCTTGTTTCTCAGTGCCTGACACGTTATATACTGTCGCTTAGCAATACAGGTGAAGACCTGCCTGAAGATTTTTGGGAAGATTCTGTTTCGTTTTCCAATCCGTTGGAAAATTTGAATGAAACACAGTTGAAAACATTTCTTGAGTCTGGCATCGACCAGTTGTATAAAGGCCTGCTTGCCCCGAAAATTAAACAGCTTGAGGAGCAGAATGTATTTCCCCACTGGTCAGTAACGAGCTTTGGTGCGTCGCTTGAAGAGTTCCTCTCGAAATTTGCGACAAGTGCAGGTCTAGATATACAATGGGTTTTCGAGGTCGGCTCCGGCTCAGCTTCCGATGGGTATATTGTTCGTCAAAGACCCGTTAGCTTGTATCTTCCTTCGGCTTCATCCGAGCAGGTTATGCTGATAGCGGCAGGATGTGCGGAGCTTTTGGCTGCAAGACAGGAAAGTACCGAAGGAGAAAAATATATTATATATAATCCCGCTAATTATTTGTCCCTGAACGAGCATATAAAACTTCTTAGCCGGCAGGCAATTTCACTCTGGCAGAAATTCATGCTTACATTTCATGCTGACCCAAGGCTTGGTAATGTCCATTTCGCAATTGGACTCCTGCAAACTCTTACGGACCAAAAGAATGATGCGGTTGCTGAATATAAATTAGTTGCCAATCGTTTCTCACAGATATCTCTTGCGCCTTATGCTCTTCTGAAATCGAGCGTTTTGAAAACAGAGATTCGTGATTACCAGGGTGCGAGGGAAGATTTGAAACAGTTGATAGAGCAATATCCTGATACGCAGATTTACAGGGATGCTTATTTGCGTCTTGCGGACGCCACAAAACAGGCAGGTCTTTATACGGAAGCAGCACAGTTATTTTGCAGGGTTTATAATTTCGAGTTATCGGAAGAATCGAAAATCGAAGCCGCACTGGGAGCGGCGAATTGTTTTTACATGGCTAAGTCTTACGAAGATGCGGAAATATGGTTTAACAGGTATATTAATATTTCCGGAGGAGTCAGGAAGGACGAATTATATTCCGCGTATTTTCTCCTGGGAAAAACATATATTGCATTGGAAAAATACGAGCAGGCATGTGACGCTTTCCAGTTTGCGATAACCGAGCAAAGCTCCCGGGAGCAATATGTCGAAGCTGTAAAAGCGCTTGTACAAGGCTACATCGAGCGTGAAGACTTTGTAAAGGCGCTTGATGCGCTTGAGAATACACGTTCGGTATCGCTGTCACAGCAGCAATTTGTCGAAATGCTGATACAAAGAAGCAGGATATACCGCAAGCTGGGTCTTTTCGATACAGCTATCGACCTTTTAAAAAACCGGTCGGATTTTGTAACCGAAAGACAGTTGAACGCGGAAATTTCGTTTGAACTGGCGAATTGCTATCTTGCCGGTGATAATCTTGAGATGGGACGCAGTTATCTAAGCGAAGTTCTTCGAGTAGCTGAGCCTGGAGAGATGTCACAGAAAGCAGCGAAGGAAATGGCACAGGTATGTTTGGAGCTTGGCTACAGCGAGCAGGCGGTTTCAGTATGCAGGCAGATTTTAGATACCGGAATTTCAGGTGATTTAAAAAGTGATGTAAGGAAAATATTAGCGCAGGCTCTTAACCAGGAAAAGAAATACGAGGAAGCTGCACTGGCTCTATCGGCTCAGGAATAAAAGGGAAATAGAATGGCTAAAAAAAGTAAAAACTTTTCGGTGAGTAAAAAATTTCATAATTCGCATAGTGTGTATATTTTAGCATTCTGCCTTATGCTCTTGCCTTTGGACCAACTGACTTTTATAAACGGTTCGGCCTCTGCGGATTCGGATAATATGGTTGATTACAATTTGAATCAGGATGTACAAAATAGTCCGGTAATTACCTATGACGATGTACAAAAATCGTTATGGCGCACAAACATTACTCCCGCCGAAGAGCAGCAGGAGCAGGTGCAAAAAGACGAGCTTAAATCTCTGGTAGAACAAATAAATGCAATGGAATTGACACTTCCCCTGCAATCAGTCGAACCTGCTGATATCAATGAAGCAGTATCGACAGATGAGATTGAAAAAAATATATTACAAAACGAAAAATCGAAGCCGGCAGAGAAAAATTATAATACCGATAATGCAGGCTGTGAATCGATATCGGAGCAAACGATTCAGAAGCTTAAAAAAATAGCGGAGATACCACAGGAAGTTGATAATCCTTATGAAATCGGAAATACACTGTATTTGAGCAATTGCGTTGGTGAAGCGGCGGCTTTTTACAGGGAAGCGCTCAGGAGAACGAAACCTGACGATATGTCTTCTTCTGACGACAGGGCATGGCTTATGTTCCAGACGGGGAACAGCCTGCGAAGTATCGATATGCTCGCAGCCGCTGATGTTTACAAAAAGATTATTACCGAGTATCCCGATTCACCCTGGGCTGATTATGCCAGGGTGCAGAGCAATGTGATTACCTGGTACACAAAAGATAAACCTGATGAATTATTAAATGAATATAAACGTAAATAAAAAATTACAAATATTTATGAATCGATGATTATGCAGCAATTGGAAAAGAAACAAACAGGCAATACGGAAACAAATGAAGATATGTTAAACGTTCTGGTCGCTGATAATGATCCGGAATTTGCGAGATTAATTCTTGAAATTCTTGCTCGCAGGGGTATTCGGGGACATCTTGCAGGTGATAAAGCAGGAGCGCTGGATTTTATCAGTAAAAACAATTGCGGCCTTGTTTTTACAAGTGACAGCTTTTCGATTCGGGAAGGCCTGCGTGCTCGTTTAATGGAAGGCCTGGAATTAGTCGGAAAAATCAAGGAGAACAGGCCTGAGCTGCCCGTTGTTATGATAACAAGCTCGAAAAATATTGAGAGCCAGCAGGCTGTTGTCGAGATGGCTGTTGAATCGATTCGTAAAGGGTGCTGTGAATTTTTGTTAAAACCTCTCGAACACAAGAAAATCGAAATAATCCTGGACACTTTCATCCCGAATCACAGTTTTTTGACAATAGCTTCTTCTCACGAAGGTCCCCGCTGTTTGTACCAGATAGTAGGCAGAAGCCCGAAGCTGTATCGTACGGTCGATTTGGCGAAGAAAGTCGCTCCGACATCTGCGCCGGTTTTGCTTAGCGGTGAAAGCGGAACGGGCAAGGAGCTGATTGCTTATCTTATACATCACAACAGCAGAAGGTCACAAAGCACGTATGTCAGGATTAACTGTGCCGCATTGAGTGATTCACTTCTCGAAAGCGAGCTTTTCGGCCATGAAAAAGGCGCGTTCACAGGTGCTTACGCACAGCGCAAAGGGCGTTTCGAGATGGCGCACGGGGGCACATTATTGCTTGATGAAATTACAGAGACGCCTATAACGTTTCAGGCTAAATTGCTGCGCGTGCTTGAGCAGCAGGATTTTGAAAGAGTTGGCGGCAATGAAAGTATAAAGGTGGATGTTCGTATAATAAGCACGACAAACAAGGATTTACTGCAGGAAGTACGAAAGGGCCATTTTCGCCAGGACCTTTATTATCGTCTCAGCGCGGTGAGACTGTCACTGTGTCCCCTGCGTGAGCGTATCGATGATTTGACTGACCTCGTATGGTATTTCGTAAATCAGTATTGCCGCGAGGTGCATCGCCGAATCACCGGGCTGGACCCTGCAATGATGGAAATATTTTCCAAATATCACTGGCCGGGTAATATCAGGCAACTGCGTAACGTCGTGCGGACATGCCTGATACTTGGAATGGGACCGGTACTTTCATTGGCTGATGTTTCGTGGCTTTTCGATGAGCTTCAGCCTATAACACAGTATAGAAGCAGCGGCAGTGATATACGATATTCTGTCGCTCAGTTTAGTGAAGATGACTCGGATGATGATTCGAGCCTGGGCGGTCTTCCTCTCGAACAGGTTGAGCGAAGAGCCATCATCGAAACTTTACGGCAGACAGGCGGAAACCAGACAAAGGCAGCGAAGGTATTGGGAATAAGCGACAGAACTCTGCGTGAGAGAATTCATCGATATCGCAAGGAAGGATGTTTACAGCCGGCATAAAAATGGAGCGTTGATATATCAAGTGAGGTAAAATGGCAGATGCAGATAATACAAAGCAAGGGCAGGAAAAAAAGGAATCGAAAGACGGGCAGAAAAAGTCCATGTTTGGACGAATACTTCCC
This sequence comes from uncultured Pirellulales bacterium, assembly GCA_964430845.1. Classification (GTDB taxonomy): domain Bacteria; phylum Planctomycetota; class Phycisphaerae; order Sedimentisphaerales; family Anaerobacaceae; genus JAFGPS01. The sequence goes on from CAYSHS010000058.1 coordinate 13,198, forward strand.
TGGATTGTAATGGTTTTAGTTATCGGATTATGCGCAGGCGCCGGTCTTGGTCTTGGCAAAATTTTAGCAGGCACCGGTGACAAAAAGACTGCCGATGAAAAAGATAAAGCAGGAGAAGCTGCCGAGAAAGATAAGATCGATTTGGGCGGTGAAACCGATAAGCTCTGGTATTATGATTTGGAGCCTCCTGTTGTTGCAAATCTTGACGAGCCTGGTGTTACTCGATATGTCAGCGCTTCTTTGACGTTACAGATGGTCTCGGCAAATGAAAAAGAGGCCAGGAGCTTTCTCGACGAGAAAACGCCTATCCTGAGAAACTGGCTTTACATTTACCTTTCGAGTCTGAGTCTTGAAAATATTAAAGGCGACAAGAACCTAAAGAGTATTCAGTCGCAGGTATGCGAAGGTTTCAACAAAGAGCTTTTTCCGGATTCCAGGCCTCAGATAAAACAGGTTCTAATAAGGGAATTCCCCGTTCAATGAACGAAAGTATGAGCAAAGAAAGAATACAACAGTTGTTAAAAGCGGTAGGTACCAGGCCGCAGACGGATGACTCGTCGATAGAGTGTATTGAGCTTAACTGGAACGAGCCGCATTATTTCAGCAAAGACCAGCTTACGAAACTCGATGTATTTACACAAAAGATTGCGGAAGTGTTGTCGGAAAAATTCACTGTTTTATGCCGAAGTC
>CAYSHS010000059.1:0-13736 GCA_964430845.1 uncultured Pirellulales bacterium
TCTTTTCGGAACTATCCTGTTCCCAATTGTCCCTCGATTTCCTTATGGTTGCTTTTCCTCTGCCATGCTTGTCAGCTATTGCGGCTATCTCCATTACGAAAGTCGGTCCGCGCGTCTGCAATGGATTCAATTCTTTTGAATATAATTTGAAATAACCATTAGGTTCGGTTTTTGTAAAATCACTTTCCCTGCTTCCGGAAGTGACATTGGCTACATATGCTCCGGCTACAGGCTTGTTATCCTGATCTGTTACACGGCCTTCGACGGGAATCTTCTCAAGCATTTTTAATTCGGAAGAATATGTCCCTCCTGGTTTACCATCTATTGTTATTTCATTATTTCTTTGCTGTAGAAAGAACCTTTGCTGACTTGCTGAAAGTTTATACCTGCCCGACGGGAGATTTGTGAATTTAAACCTTCCATCCTCTTTTGTTTTTTGAGTAACCGAAAATCCGCTTACTATATAAAGACGAACAACCACAACACAGTCGGCAATAGGCTTTCCTGCATCTGTCGTCATAATCCCATCAATTACAATGGAACGCTTTAGCGGAAGCTCAATTTCTGTCGTATTGGCTCTTACCATTTGATATTCGGAACATAAATCATCTTTTATCGCATAGATTATTCCCTGGCCAATATTCTTTGGAACGTTATCAAATATGAAAGTACCATCTTCGGTTGTTATAACACATTCATCTTTATAAACCTTCTCACCAATCAGAATAACTTTCGTTCCAATTACGCTTTGGCCGGAAAGATAGCCTGAGACTTTTCCTTTTAATATATGTACTGGTTCGGATTCAAGAACAGTTACAACTTCTTTTCCTTTTCCTGAAACAGCGTTATCTGTTCGATATGCAAAACCTGCCGCATAAAATTCGAGTAAATAATTCTCTCCCGAAATAGCATCATCAAAGCTATATCTCCCTTCTTTATCGGTTGTTGTTTCAGATGCAAGTGCGTAACGTATAGAATCATTACTCATTGATATTGCTGTAATATGCACATCCGCGACAGGCTGATTCGCGTCATTAACAACCCTACCAAATATCTTTGGCTTATCAGATTGAGTAAAATCAGCACCAAAGACTCCGGCTTGATATAATAAAATAGAAATAAAGATTAAAACCGCCGAAATCCTGACATTTATCTTCCTGTTTTTATACATCAATATTTACTCCTGAACCGTAGTATCGTATCTCACCCCGTATGGTACAGGGACGGGGACATTTACCGTCATGCCGTGATCGCCGGAAGTTTGCCGTGAGGAATCCACCGCGATGAAAGCTGTATAAGACGACATCAATCCATATTCGAGAGCTACGTTCTTAATCCGGCCTGGCAAATCAGGGTCTTTATCGTAAGTGGTACGATTCGCAAGAGTCTCAATCTGCTTTCGCGCCCATACACTGGCTATTCCTTCATGAGTCGATGTCGATTCATTAAGATTCGCATCTATGGCAATTTCCTCATCCTTGTTCCCGATGTTTCCATGAATACGAATTGTAGTATCACTATTACCCTTGAACCTGCCTGTAACTATCACGGGACGGCCAACGAAAAGGTCGGGAATCTGGCTCGGATACATTTCCGAAACTTCAAGTCCGCCCCAGTCGATTGTCACATCAGTAAGTGCAGGATGACTGATTCTCTCGTAGAACAAATCGATAATGTCACCGGCGCTTTCATCGAGACCTATATAAGCGACCGCACCTTTTCCGAGCTTTGCCATCCTGTCGAGCAGGAACCTGTTGACAGACGAGCCAACGCCGAAGCTGAAAATCCTGCTCGCTCCAAGTCTGTCATGGACTGCTTCGAGAATTTCTGTTTCGTTTCCTATGTAGCCATCTGTCATAAACGAGACTAATCGAAATCTTTCAGAATCATGCGCGAAATTCAGTGCGGCTTTTACTCCCTCTATCATCTCTGTTCCGCCGCTGCCGCTAAGGTTCTGCACATATTCGAGTCCCCTGCGAATATTCTCTTCAGTTGCAGGGATTGGTTGCGGCCCAAGCTGTGACGCATTGTTTGAAAATCTTATAATCTGGAAAGTATCGTTTGGCTGGAGCTGTCTTAACGCGCGAGATACGGCATCTTTGGCCTTTTCAATCGGTTTACCGCTCATGCTTCCAGAGCAATCAAGAACAAAAATCATTTCCATCGGGGCGCGTTTGACATTGCTGAGACTTTCGGGTGGATACAGCATTAGTGTAAAATATCCGCCGCGTTTGTCCCGATGAGTTACGAGAGCCGATTTTACTTTCTTACCGGCAACTTTATAGCGAAGAATAAAATCCTTGTTGGGAATAGTATCACGTTCGCTGAGCCTGACTGAAAGATTTTCCTCGGTAATATCTCTTTTAACAATTACATGGCTGGGACACTTGATTTCCTCGATTGGCACTCCTGCATCGATATTTACAGCAAGAGAAATATCATGGCCGCTGCGCTGGCCCGGTTTTAGATACTGCACTTCCGTACTCTGGCCTGAAATACCTGTTTTACCATAAGCGACAGCACCAACACCATCGGTTGAGCCTGGAGGATTATATCGCGGCCCGACAACCATCGGGAAAACGAATTCATACCAGCCATCGACGTAATCGAGTGTATTGAAATATTTTATATTGACATCGATTTCCCTGTTCGGCTCTATATTGGCTACTTTCTGCGTGAAAATATTTGGTCTTTCCTGCGTAAGAAGTGAAGCGACGTATCCCTGCTCTCTTGCCTCTCTATAAATTTGCTCTGCCTCCTGGCGCTCGCGTATGATTCCGCGAATTTTCCTGTCACCGATTATCATGATGAAATCGCTCACAGCCGCGTTCTGGGGCAATGGGAAAACATAAACAGCTTCGATTTTTTCACTGTATGGATTCTCGAACTGCTGAGTAACTTCGACGGTAGCGATATAGCCGCTGATGTCACCTTTAACGTCGGTATGTTTCAGGGGCAAAGCTACTTCTTTTTCTTCTTTAGGCAATTTATATAACATCATACCTGTACCAATATCAGTACGATAACGAGGTCTCGATGTATCAACTTTTGCGATAATCCAAATTTCATCAGCCGAGAAGTTCAGCAAATCATGACGTAAGATCGGTACAGACGAAGGTATTCCTCGCATACCTGAACTGGGCGCCATCATTCCGCCACCTCTTGCAGCACCGCGACTACCAGCGCCTCCGGCAGCACCACGACCGCCTCCTGTACCTCCCGTACCACTGCCCTTCATACCTCCATAACCACCCCCGGCACCTCCCATCATACCACCGCCTCCATTACCACCATAACCACCCATGCCACTCTGTGGAGGAGTATATGGCATAGCTGAACTACTGACGCTGAAACTGCTTGTATTAGAGCTGCTATCCCTGCCGCTTGTGATATCATCACTCCATTGAGGAGTATAAGAATCAGATGAAACTTCATAACTTGTTACAGGCTCTTGAGAAACTTCAGTTGTTACATAATCTATTTGCCCCTGCCCCCGGTCTTCTTTCCAGTTTTCAGGATAAACAATTGTCTCATTAGTTGCATATTCCTTACTTGGTTTGTCAGCGAGTTTTGATGAAGCAATCCCGCTTAATTTTTGCGATGAGCAGCCTGTTATCGCATATACGATAAATAAAGACGCAACCAAGCATAAAACAATCGTCCCAATAAATATTTTCGCTCTCATTTTATTCTCCTTGTACCATCGGATTTACAACCCGACCCATAAATAAAATACTTCCGGTAATATTATCCATTATCATAAAAATAAAAGGCCTGTCCGCACGAAAAACCGGGGGAGGTGCAGATATACCACCTCTGGCCATTCCAACCGCAGTTGCCGCAGACGCTTCTGTGCCTTTTTCATTTACATCGATATATGCTTTATGAAGTACTGTATAAATAAACAAATCCTTCTTTCCATTCATGCCGGAAAAATCCGCAGCGCCTGATACAAAGGCGTCTTTCATTCCCATAGCACTTAAAATCCTTTTCAATTCGATTGTTCCACCGGCCATTTTAAATTTCGGCAGATATACTTTCACTTCCTGCTGTTTTATTTGATTTATATATGATTGCAGTGTCTGAGAATTGAGCCTGCTTTCGACAGAATCCAAATTCCCAATACTTTTCGGGAGAATAATCAGCATTGATAGCCTTCTTGCCTGTGTTTGAATTTTTTGTCTCTGCTCATCATTTATTTTTCGCATCTGCTCCGAAAGTATGCTTAGACTTTCAGAATCTCCCCTCCTAATTTGACCTCTAAGAATACCTCGAATTGTAAGTTCATCGGGACCGTAAGGTATCTGCAATATCTGAACATCATCTGTTTGCGCATATCCAACATTTCTCGATGCACTCTGATACATCATAGGCACTTCGACAGTTTTATTTTCAGTGACATTGAAAACAGCAGGTTTTGTATCCCGTTCCATGAAGGGAGTCACCCAGGGTCCCTTGAAATAAATCGCGTTTGTCAGTATCAGCTCGGTATTTAGAGGGTCTATCATTCCCTGTGGAATCAATTCTTTTATTTTGTCTTTTGTCTGCTTTTCAATCCATGTATTAATTGTTTGCCTTGCTTTTTCAGTTTGATTTACAAAATCTACTGCTTTGCAGTCTCCCCCGAAAAGCTGTATTACTCTAATAAAACTCGAAGTTATCTCGTTATTATTAGCCTGAGTCCATATAGCATTGGCAATGTTCAATTCATAGCCGCTTACCTGTGAATCGTCCTGCATATTTTTTTGCAGGGAACTATAACCGCTCGCAATTCCTTCCATTCCGATTGAAGGCAGCCGGAGGACATCCGCCATCTCTTTCGCAGTATTACCGCGAGCACCGGTATAAGTCATCCCGAGAGCAGTTGAAATGCTATAAGGCGAAAAGAATAAATTGCCCTCAGCCTGTTGAGCCGCAGAATTATCCTTTAGTTTTGTATAAATATTAAACGCAAATTCGTTAATTCCCCTGCTTATTGCATTGAAGTCGTTTACAGAAGTTTCCTCCCCTGCAATCAATATAGACTGTAAAAAAAAGAATACACTCATCATTACAATAATAATTCTGAGCCTCGATTTGTATCTCATAAGTATTTACTCCTGAACGGTAGTGTCGTATCGAACTCCGTATGGTACTGGTACGGGTACAGAAACAGCCATGCCATGATCACCTGCGGTCTGATGCGAGGAATCGACAGCGATAAAAGCCGTATAAGCCGACATTAAACTATATTCGAGTGCGACCTGCTTAATCTGTTCCGGCAGTTCAGGATTGTTATCATAAACTGTCTTGTTCGCGAGAGTTTCAATCTGCTTTCTCGCCCATACACAGGCTATCCCCGGATGAGTCGCACTGGAATTATCCAAATCTACCACAACAGCAATTTCCTTTTCCACGTTTCCTACTTTGCCTTTAATACGGATAGTCGTATCTTTGTCGCCGCTGAATCTGCCTGTTACTATTACAGGACGTCCTACAAAAAGATCAGGAATATTATTCGGAAATACATCCGTCACTTCAAGTCCTCCCCAGTCTATCGTCACATCAGTCAGGGCTGGGTGACTTATCCTGTCGTAGAATAAATCCATAATATCTCCTGCGCTTTCATCGAGACCTATATATGCGACAGCGCCTTTTCCGATTTTGGCCATCCTGTCGAGAAGGAACCTGTTGACAGACGAACCTACACCAAAGCTGAAAATTCTGCTGGCGCCAAGTTTATCATGGATTGCTTTTAGAATTTCCGTTTCGTTTCCAATATAACCGTCTGTCATAAACGAAACCAGGCGGAATCTTTCCGGGTCGTGCTTGAAATCAAGAGCGGCCTTTATACCTTCTATCATCATCGTCCCCCCGCCGCCATTCAAAGATTGCACATAATCAAGGCCTTTCTGAATATTTTTTTTAGTCGCGGAAAGCGGCTCCGGTCCAAGTTGTGAAGCGTTATTTGAAAAACGAATGACCTGAAAACTATCGTCAGGACCAAGTTTCTTCAACGCACGTGTTATCGCATCTTTTGCTTTTTCAATCGGTTTGCCGCTCATACTGCCTGAACAATCCAGAACAAAAATCATCTCCATCGGAGCGCGTTTTAAACTTGCAAGTTCATCCGGCGGATACAGCATCAGGCTGAAAAAACCACCTCGCTTGTCCTGGTGTGTCACGAGAGCCGATTTTACAGTCCTACCTGTAACTTTATAGCGAAGGATAAAATCCTTGTTCGGAATAGCGTCAAGGTCACTTAACTTAACCGAAAGATTTTCCGGTGTTACAGTATTTTCCGTAATCACATGAGTTGGACATTTGATTTCTTCGATTTCCACGCCTGCATCGATATTTACAGCAAGAGAAATATCATGCCCGCTGCGCTCATTTGGTTTTAGGTATTGCACTTCTGTTTTCTGGCTAGAAATTCCTGTGCTGCCGAAAGCAACCGCACCGACACCATCGGTAGAACCGGGAGGATTAAATCGCGGCCCGACAACCATCGGGAAAACAAATTCATACCAGCCGTCAACGTAAGCGAGTGTATTGAAATATTTGATATTTACATCGATTTCCTTACCGGGTTCGATATTTGCAACGCTTTGAGTGAAAATATTTGGTCGTTCCTGAGTAAGCAACGAAGCGACATAACCCTGTGCTCTCGCCTGTTGATAAATCTGCTCTGCTTCTTCTCGTTCGCGAATAATTCCTCGAATTTTCCTGTCACCGATTATCATAATAAATTCGTTTACAGCCGCGTTTTGAGGAAGAGGAAAAACATATTTCGCTTCAATCTTTTCACTGTAAGGATTGTGGAACTGCTGCGTAACTTCTACAGTAGCTATATAGCCGCAAATGTCACCTTTAACATCAGTGTGCTTGAGAGGCAGAGGAATTTCCTTTTCCTGTTTCGGTAACTTTGCAAGCATCGCACCGGAACCGGGAGTATCTTCATCAGGTGAAATACCGGAAGTTTCAGGCTTTGCTATAACCCATATTTCGTCAGCAGAACCACTTAGCTGCTCAAGAAATTCCCGATGTTCGTCTTCAAATGATACTGCGCTATTTGTTATTGTACTACGAACACTAAAAGAAGGATACTTCGATTTTTCCCTCAATAAACTAACAGGTTCGACTGGTCGACGTGACTGCTCTTTCACTCTTGACAAAGAAGGCATTAACAAAACAATCAGAATCGCTACTATAGCTAATATTATGAATGTGATGAAAATGATTTTTGAAGCTTTCATTTTATGCTCCTTTCTCAAAAGAGATTTCAGCGGGAATTTCATTTCCTTCCGAATCCGCGGCTACTTTTAATTCAAGAGAATACTGCGGCTGAACATCACCAATGACCTGCAATTGAATCGTCACAACACGAGTGCTTCCGGTCGGAAGATTATTTCCTGTATTGAACGCGGCGATGATAATTCTGTCCTTCGCGAGTGCCGCCGGGTCATAATAAGGAGGCTCCGCGAAAGCCGGATGCTCTCCATTTTCCAGGCCGACAATTTTTACCTGACCTGATTTGGTTTTCAGCTCGAACTGGTATGCGGCGAGAGCACGATTGCCTGAATCAATATATACAGGCAGCGAAACAAAACGCACTCTCGGCTGTTCGGTTTCATATCTCTGCCCGAACTGCTGAGCGAATACAGGAACTATTAAGCACATACTAATCATAATTACAGTAACAGTTTTCATTTTCAGACTCCTTTATCCAGGCTCACGGCCACGAGAGCAATTGTCTCAACATCGACCTTATCGACGAGGCCGTCACCGTTTATATCCCACTTTTTACTTGGTTTACTTTCAGATTGAATTTGTTTTGCTAATTTGAATGCATCAAGAATATCGACCCTGCCGTTGCCGTCGATGTCAGGGGAAGTTTTCTGATTCACGAATACAAAGGCAAAGATAATAATCGCCGCGGCTGCCGCAACCGGACCAATCCATCGCAAAATATGAAAATGTCTTCGCGTGCGCGACAGTTTTTGCGATGCCTTATCCAAGATAGCCCTGTCTATTTCAGGCGGAACAGACACAGAAACCCTGTAAAGATTTTTTATATCCTCTGCAAAATTATCGGAAAGATTGTATTTCTGCTCGTTATCGAATTGTTTATTTTCTTTTTTCATCAGATTCTCGAAAAATTTCTGCCTTTATTTCAATTTCAAAGACATAACAGCTTTTTCTAATTTATTCTCGTCCTTCTCGAACTCCTGCAATGGTCCCCACGCTTCGAAGATATATATGTCATTTTTTGTGGGCGCTATCGCAGCAAGGTATCCGTATTGTTTAGAGCCGACTTGTTTATTTCCAACGAAAAGGATTGCATCTTTCTTGTTTTTCAATTTCAGTTCAGGCTGTTTTGTAATGTGAATTGTTTTCTGTTCGACAAGCACACGCCGGACAAGAGAAGACCAGAAATCCACGTCACCACCCTTGTAGTTCTTTTCTTTATGCATATGAATCATTACACCATCAGCAGACATGGCTCTTGTGCGGTCGCTTTTGTCATAATATTTAATATAACCATCCGGCAGGTCGAATTTCGACTGTTCAAAAATCCCAAGAAATGATTTTCGTGTGGGTGATGTATTTACAGGTCTGGTCATCTCTGTACAAAGCATTTGCACCCAGAAAAATGGTGTTGAGTAAGTAAAATCTTCCTGTGGAATCGGTGAGTTAAACTGAACTGTCAGGGTGCTGAAACTTATTTTATTTTGCAGATAGGAAATTTTGCCTTTAAGTAATTCTATCGTTTCTGTTATACGTTCCAGTTCCTTCTCGATTTTCAATGTATCCTCAACCGAAGCAGCCTTTTCCAATAGAGCCAGCATTTTATCTCTCGCCTGTTCGGCATTTTGCAGACGGATATTCAGGTCTCGCATTTCTTCGGTGACATCTGTACCTTTTATGTCACGTTCTGTAACTTCCCCAAGTTTTTCAGCTTCTGCAATAGCATCCTGGAATTTGTCTGCAGGGACCTTCATCGTTATCGAGTTGCCGGTCATTTCCTGCATATAGCCGCCCATTTTAACGACTGTCTTTTCAATACTGCTTATAGAATCAGAAATTCGCTCGACAACTACATTAATAACAGCATTATATACTACAAGTCTTTCCTGCTGAGCAAAGTCTAATTCAGGTTTTTCAATCTGCTTATCAGCCTGTAAATCCAAACGTGAATTTTTTGCAGGAGAATTGTTTGCTGTTGCAGGAGACGCCGCTCTCAACATTTTGTAACTGCTTCCGGGTAAAGCATCATATCTTTCACTTAATTGATTTGAACAGCCTTCTACAAATAAAATGAACACAAAAAATAATACTGTAGTTCGATGCATGTCGTAAATCCCGTTCTTAATACCCAGCCTTAATAAATTTATAACGTCCAGTCAGGAATATTCACTTTTCATAATTTTCTGTTACTTCTAAACTTTAAGCAAACAAACCGGCAAAAAAGTTCTCAAATTTTTGAAAAAATTTTTATTCAAAAAAATAAGAATGTGTTCTGCTATCCTCTCGCAACGTTTGTAAAGCCCTGTGCAGCCTGGACTTAACTGTACCTAAAGGTGCGTTGAGAGCCTGTGCGATTTCTTCCTGGCTCATATTATCAAAATATTTCATCAGCAGAACTTCGCGCAGCTCGTCCGGCAGGATTTTCAGAACAGACGCAAGCTCTTTGGTATTGCCATCAGCCTTATTTTCTTTCGGATCGATAATTTCTGCTGAAATATCTTTTTCTGAACCAAAACGCTCGTTTTTCTTCCTTATATTTAACGAAATGTGCTTAATTGCCGGATAAAGGAATGTTGTCAGGGAGCAAGTCAGCTTAAAAGCAGGGAATTTGCCCAAAAAATAAGTAAAAGTTTCCTGCAGAACATCGAGAGCATCGCTTCGGCTGCCTGTAAACCGCCAGGCAAGATTAAAAACCCAATCCCTATAACGATAGTACAAGACCTCAAAGGCATCCTGCCTGCCATTATTCATCGCTTCTATTAGTTCCTCGTCAGATTTCATTAACTGGCGCCAATCCCTCAATAAACCATTGGCCTGCGTTGAAATAACCTGCCGCAAGACCATTTTTGAACAGTTTAGCCTCAAATTTCAATATATTCAACCATTAAGACGCTCGAAAACATTGACATATTGACTTTTCCGCACCATAATTACTTATTTTCGTACCTAAAAAATATTACAAACCGTTGAATTTAATAATTTTTAATTTGATGAAAGGGTTTTACAGAAACCTTATTTATTATCGTAAAGAGGAGTAAAAATGGATAAATATGTAGAGGTGTTCGCCGCAAGTGATATAACTTTTGCCTACCTGCTGAAAGCCAATCTTGAGAACGCAGGGATACCGGTTCAAATTGCCAACGAAAACCTGCAGAATCTCTATTGTCTCGATGGAATGGTGCCGCGAGTGCTCGTGCCGGCAGGATTCGCCGACCAGGCAAGGGAGATTATTAAAGAAATCCAGGAAGCCCCTGAAAATGAGCTGGAAGATGAATACAACGATATCGAAGAAGAAGATGAGGACGATTTTAAAGAAGATGAGGATATATACGACTAAATTTTAAGGAAAATGCGTCATGGATATGAAAATTAGCGAAAAATTCATTCATATCAACTAACAATAATACGAAAGTATTCTACTGACTGGTTCACTAAAGAAATATCAGTAAAAACCTTAATATTCATTCTCCAATCCCCCTGTCCAGATTTCCACATACTTTATAGCAGCAAAAATGCACATAACTTATTATTATATAAGAAGTTATGTAAATTATACTTTAGAATGTAATAAGACATCAGGAACAAAATTGGCTTTGTTTTTAAAATTTAGGGTTTAGGTTTTAGGGTTTAGGGTTTAAGTTTTAGGGTTTAGGGTATAGGGTATAGGGTTTAGTGTTTCCTGCCGAAAGCGGGCAATTTGGCTTTGTTTCACATTTTTAATTCTCCAATTTAGAATTTAGGAATTAGTGCTTAGTATTTCCCGCCGCAGGCGGGAGTATTGGCTTCTTGTCCGGCGTAGTCTGAAAGACGAAGTCGGATGTTTTTAGAATCAAACCCAAAATTCACCACGAAATAGCACCAATTTACGCTGATTTTTTGCATTTTTTGAGCCTTTTTGGGGCTTTTTTTCATAAAAATTGGCTTTAATTGGCTTTTTTTTCATTTTTTTCACCATTTTTGCCACAGAGGGCACCAAGGTTACAGAGAAAAAAATAACAACTAAAAACTAAAGGCTAAAAACTTAAAACTAATAAGCCGCTCCACGCTCTACCCTAAATGCTAATTATTCACTATTCACCTTTTACTATCCCCTAATCCCTATCCCCAAATTTTTTATCCTGTTTTCTGTATCCTGTATTCTGTATTCTATTTAGTTATATATTATACAAACATTCAGCCGAAAAGTCAAGGGAATTTTCACCACGAAAAAAACAACCACAAATGTACACGAACGAACCCAGAGCGGCGTAGCCGCAACTTAATTATTAAACCGCAGACGCCGTCCTGAGCGTAATCGAAGGATTAACGCTGATTGGAATTTATCCGACATACTTGGCGGACTGATTTTCTATTCACTAAAAACAAACGAATAAATGCTAAATACTATAATATATTTCCTTTGCGATATAAAGGCATATTTGGTTTAGGCGGAACATCAGATATTCATCTAAAAGTTTCAAATACACTCGCGGCTGGAATACCCGCATTTCTCTTACATCGCCGTACTCACAAACCAATTTTTCCTCTAACTTCTGTTGCGCTGTGCGCAGGTCTTCTTCTTCGATTTCGTTTCCTGAATTATTCATATATCTGAAAAGAGTCATTTTAGATTCCTTATCTAACGAGCAGAGAATTCCAGCCGGAGCGTGCTTCATGCAATTTTTATAATCCTGCCCGATTATACATGTCATGTGGTCGATAATATCGAATATGGAACGCTCGCCGGACAGCTTATCATCCAGGGACGCCGAGCATAAAAGAACATGTAAAAGCATTTCCCTCAGCTTATCTTCTTTGTTGGTAAAAGCCAGGCAACCTAAAAGTGCATACTTGATTTCGTTGATATCGAACGAATTGCCATATGAATTGCTCAACCTCGTATTTACGCGCATACTATCTCCATTTCACTTTCTTTTCTTCTTTAATGAATATCCCGCAGTGAACGTAGCATGGGCATCTTGCCCATGCATTCATTCATGGGCTGGAAGCCCATGACACGTAAAAAAAGCACCGCGGCGTAACACGCTCGACTCAGGCCCGACAAGCCTAAAGGGACGTGAAGCACGCGGTGCTTTTATATACAACTTGGACAAAGGACGCCGCTATGATTTGCATCATAAAAACTACGGTGCCCCTTGTATAAACAAAGAGCACCGAGCCTCCCAAACGTTCCCTATTCTAAACTGTCGGTTTGAGCCGAAACGTCTGAAAACTCAGTGATTTCAGATTTTATATTTTAATTGTTTTTTTACCTTATTGCTTTCCCTTTTCTTTTTTAGACACAGATTGACGCTGATTAACACTGACTATTTGTATATCATAACGCTACTAAACTATAACCTATACAACAATCGAGTCAATAAAAAATCGCGTTAAAAAATAGCAACTGTTTTAGTTGTCCTTAATTTGTTCTAATGAGTCAGGTTTTTTCATTAATTTTTTTTGTTCGGAAGCCAGACGTCTTTCTACCTTTTTAGCATCTTCTGAAGGTGGAAGTAATTCCGGTTTTATTTTACGCTTTACAAGTATGTTTCTAACTTCCTTATTATTTTTAACATGTTCAGAAGTAATACCGTCTTCGGTACGCATATCATCGCGTCTGATTGTGAAATTAGTGATTTCATTTGCGAAGTCTTTTGCCTTTATTGTTATTGTCGGCAGGAAATCAGCAAGTGGCCGGCCATTTGGCACATGCATACGTTTTTTCATTTGCCCCGTGGTCTTGCCGCCGAATAACGCTTTATCTCCCTTGCTTCGTATTCTCCCAAAGCTTTGCTCATCGCCAAGACGCTCATATATGATTCCGGAAAGTTCCTTTTCAGAAAGAGTCAGTTTCTTCCGGGCGGTAATTCGTTCGACTTCAGCTATACGCTTTTCGATAATTTCCTGCTTGCGGGTTTGAACCGCGAAATATGTCTGTGCAAAAGCAATCTGGTCTTTGGAGGGGTCGCCGTTCTGGGCGATTAGATAACACGCATACCTTGTTAGAGCGATATCCTCAATTTCCCGCTGTGCACCAGAGCCAAGGTCAACCATTTTGCGCGCATGCGCAAAATGGTCTTGGGGATCAAAACCTGTGTTTTTACAAGCTGTTTTTGCTTTCTCAATAACCGACTCGAAACTTCTCCATTGGGAGTACCCAAGAAGGTTCTGAAGGTCGCGTGCGAACCAGAATTCCAATCCCGTTTCCGTGTCCTTTTGAGCACTTTTTTCAAAACTGCTATGAAGCTGTACTATTATTTCCTTTTCCATTTTTGTATTTTCTCATCCTTAATCTGCTCTGTCAATCGAAATTTGTTTAAGGTACTTTTATCTTCCCCAATAAATTAGTAAGATATTCCCAGATTTCTAAATAATATGAAAAAACAGTCAATAATAAAATATCATATCCAAGCAGCCATAACTTTATAAGTAAAATCATTTTTACAGTTATCGCTATCTGAAGTTACTATTGAACCCCAGATAAAATCGAAAAAATCTTCAGTTGATAGACCGTAAGCACCATATAC
>CAYSHS010000060.1:0-4388 GCA_964430845.1 uncultured Pirellulales bacterium
GATGTAGTTCCAAGTGGTGGAGGTAGTTGTGTAGAAGCAAACTTACTAACTAACGGCAGCTTTGAAGATGGTTTTACCGGGCCGTGGGTATTCGACAATGCTACTCCTGCATACGAGATTGTCGAAGGAGATGCTCAAGATGGTTCCAAAGCCTTAAAAGTTACTATTGACGCACCAGGTTCACAAGAATATATACCAGCTTTAGCTCATCCGGATCTTTCTTTTGAAACAGGCAAGCATTATACCTTCTCAGTCTTCCTGAAAGGTTCATATGATGGAATGCAGGTCTATTTGAAACCACAGGATAGAGGCGGCGGATGGACTGGATACGGTGCCGAATATAAAACCATTACTACAGAATGGGTAGAATATTCAGTTACAACTCCAGTATTTACCACCATACAGCCTTATGATCATGATGTTTCTATCTGGTTAGGTATGCAGGCCGGTGACGTATATATCGATCATGCCAGATGGTATGAAGGCGATTATGTCGCACCTTGCGGTCCTGCTTGTGTAGAAGAAAACATATTAGTCAACGGAGGCTTCGAAGATGGTTTTGAAGATCCGTGGGTATTCGACAATGCAACTCCTACATACGAGATTGTTAGCGATGCAGAAGAAGGTTCCAATGCTCTGAAAGTTACTATTGCCGCACCAGGTTCACAGGAATATATACCAGCCTTAGCTCAACCAGGTCTTTCTTTTGAAACAGGCAAGCATTATACCTTCTCAGTGTTCCTGAAAGGTTCATATGATGGAATGCAGGTCTATTTGAAACCACAGGATAGAGGCGGCGGATGGACTGGATACGGTGCCGAATATAAAACCATTACTACAGAATGGGTAGAATATTCAGTTACAACTCCAGTATTTACCACCATACAGCCTTATGATCATGATGTTTCTATCTGGTTAGGTATGCAGGCCGGTGACGTATATATCGATCATGCCAGATGGTATGAAGGCGATTATGTCGCTCCATGTCCACCAGAAGGACCAGCTCCGGCTGTTGTAAAAGCTACTAAGCCGGAACCTAAAAGTGGTACAACGGATCTGACAAGATTCAACCTGCTTTCATGGACACCCGGTGATTATGCAGATTCGCATAATGTATATCTCGGAACGGATCAGCAGGCTGTAACAGATGCAAATGTTGCTAATCCGATGGATGTGCTGGTAAGCCAGCAGCAGGCTGATGCTTTCTATGATGCAGCAGGAGATTACGGTACAACTTACTACTGGAGAATAGATGAAGTCAATGAAGCAGATACGACCATATACAAAGGAAATGTCTGGAACTTCTCGACAAAGGCTATCGGCCTGATAATCCCGCAATCAAGCATTATCGCAAAAGCTTCGGGATCAAAGAGTGAAGACCAGGATCCGAATAAGACAATAGACGGCTCCGGTCTCAACGCGCAGAACCAGCATGGTACTGATAACAAAACGATGTGGCTCAGCCAAAACACTACCGATCCTAACCAGGCATGGATTCAATATGATTTCGACAAGGTATATAAAATGCCGCGTATGCTGATCTGGAACTATAACGTTGCCAGTTTGGCCGGTGGTTATGGAATTCAGGGTATTATTATTGAGTATTCAGCCGATGGTGGTGATAACTGGACTACCCTGAATACTATAACAGAATTACCAAAGGGTCCTGGCGTAGATACATACGGACCAGTAATTGTTGACCTTGGCGGCGTTGCAGATGGTCTTGCAGCAAATTCAATCAGGATTATGCCAACCAGCAACTGGAGCAATGGCTTGTTCAAGCAATATGGTCTCAGTGAAGTGAAATTCTACTACATTCCTGTTTGGCCGACAAATCCGACTCCTGCCAACGATGCCACAGGCATCGTCATAAATCCAACACTTAGCTGGAAGCCCGGAGAAGGCGTTGTCGAGCATAAGGTTTACCTCAGTACAGATGAAACGGCAGTTACTGATGGAACTGCTCCTTCCAGCACAGTTGATTCTAATAGCTGGACTGCACCTTTGCTTGAACTGGGAGAAACATACTTCTGGCGCGTAGCAGAGGTCAATATGGCTTCTGATCCAAATTCATGGTCAGGAGATACATGGAAATTCACAGTATCAGATTACCGTGTTGTCGATGACTTCGAGAGCTACGGCAGTTCCATAAACAAATGGTCCGGCGGCTCAAGCGCATCAGGAAATGGTGCCGCAATAGTTCTTGACACTGTCATAGCCAACAACGGCAGCAAGTCGATGAAGTTCATGTACGACGATACGAGCACTCAGGGTTATTCGGAAGTCAGTGCAAATCCGTCTCAGCTCACAAGTGGCAGCAACTGGACTTCAGGCGGGTCGAAATGGCTGGTATTCTGGATATATGGTGATATAAGCAATCTTAACAGTGAGAAACTGTATGTCAAACTGAACGATGCGCTGTATTGGGCTCGACAGGACATCGTACCTATCAGTGAAGTGCTTACACCATGGTGGACACAGGTAACCATCGAGCTGATTCCCGTTCAGGTGAGTATTAATAATGTCACCAGTCTCAAGATAGGCTTTACCAGGACTGGTTCTAATACCGGCACAGGCCTTATTCACGTTGACGATATAAGGCTGTACAAAGATGCACCGACACCGATAGCACCGGTCAATCCCGGTGATGCCAACATGGTTGCAAGGTACAAGATGGAAAATAACGTCAATGACAGCACAAGTAACCACATTAACGGTACAATCATAGGCGACCCAACTTATGTTATGGGACCGTTCCCAGCCTATGGCAAAGCACTGGCATTTGATGCCAATGAAGACGTTGTTGACCTCGGTCCGGCTGTTCCGTTTAACTTCACAGGCAGCTTCACAATCTCACTCTGGGCCGATATCGAAGATTGGGGCAGTGAATGGGGCTGTGTAATGGCAGCTACACGAGGTGAAGGCACTGAAGGATTCCAGGTTCGCAGAGGCGGCGGCTGGATAGCCGGTATGCAAGGTAAATCTAGTGAAGGTCTTAGCTTCACAACAAGAGGTATTTCATTAGATGGTATGTCCAATAGTGAAGATATGATAGTCGATCCGCCGGCACTCAACAGATGGACGCATATTGTCTGTGTATATGACAAGGAAAATAGCGTCAAGAAGGTTTACTTCGACAGTAAGCTCATCCAGTCAAGTGCTACACCAGTGGATGCGACGCTCAGTCCAGCTTCACAGAACGCTTCGCTTGGTGCAAGAGCGAATAGCGGCAATACCGGATTTGAAGGTCTGTTCAAAGGTAGTCTTGACGATGTCAGATTCTATAACAAAGCTCTTACTGATGCTGAAGTAAGGTTCCTGTCTGATCCGACGCCGTAAAAGTGTTGTGATTATTCAGGACCGACCTTAAATATTGGTTTAGGGCTATTAGATAACTGAATACAGGGCCTGTATGGTAATATCATACAGGCCCTGTTATTTTTACCGACAAATATTGTAATTACATGATAGAATCTGTATAATCAGGCAGGAATGTTTGAATTTATTACAGACAAAGATATTTATGAAAAGGTTCTCTATGGAAGGGTCGGCAAGACACAGAAATTTCTTTGGCTCGCAACTTCCGACTTAAAAGACCTTCATGTCCGAAAAAGCAACAAGATGGTTCCATTTCTTGAGGTTCTATCCGACCTGGTAACTGAACATGTCGAAATAAGATTGCTACACGCAAAAGAACCCGGACCTGTTTTCAGAAAGGACTTCGACAGGTATCCGAATTTGATAAGCGGCATGGAGCGCATCCTCTGTCCCAGGGTACATCTTAAAACAGTGATAATAGACGGCTGTTTTGCCTACGCAGGCAGTGCAAATCTTACAGGCGCAGGCATGGGAGCGAAAAGCGAGCATAAAAGGAATTTCGAGGCGGGCTTTATCACCGATGATAAAAAAACTATCGCCAAAATTATGGAACAATTCGACAACATTTGGAGAGGTACTCATTGTGATAAGTGTATGAGAAAAAAATATTGCTCTGACTACATTGATATGTAATAGTTACCCTTTCGGGCAAATGAGCAATTCTTGAGTTTTTCCTATTCTTGAAATAAAGGAAAAAAGATAGCTTTCACAGTCAAAATAATATAAAATCCAATTTATTATTTGTTTCAAAAGCTGTTTCGTGTCAAACGATAAGAAATTAAATAAAACTATCAGGTTTTAAGGAGCTATGGAATGATAAAAAAAATCCCTTCTACTGTTCAAATTACTACTTTATTTAGCATAATCTGCGCTGGTATTATGTTAGTATCCTGCGGAACTATGTCCGGCCTGACACAATCAAAGTCAAAGTCTTTTTTGGCCTATGATGCCCAGGCAAAAGAGATTCTGGCTAAGATGACTCTTGATGAGAAGATAGGCCAGATGATTCA
>CAYSHS010000060.1:4398-13614 GCA_964430845.1 uncultured Pirellulales bacterium
TATGTTGGTATGCGGGATAAAAATGATATCCAGAAATACTTCCTCGGCTCGGTCCTCATGGGAGGCGATTCTGATCCTGCTGCCGGCAACAGTCTGAAAGCCTGGACAGACGTGTATGATGAAGTTCAGAGTATTGCATTGAAAACACGTCTTGGTATTCCTGTTATGTACGGCGTTGATGCTGTTCACGGCCATAGTAATGTTATCGGGGCTGTTATTTTTCCTCATAATATAGGTTTGGGATGCACAAACGATCCAGAGCTTATTGAGGAAATCGGGAGAATAACCGCTATTGAAATGCGAGCCACTGGAATGAACTGGACATTCGCTCCTTGTGTCACTGTGGTTCGTGATGAACGCTGGGGAAGAACTTATGAAGGTTTTTCAGAAGATCCTAAAATTTCTTCTCTCCTCGGTGCCGCCGCTGTTCGCGGCTTACAGGGTAACGACCTTAGCGATCCTCTTTCTGTAGCAGCTTGTGCCAAGCATTATATCGCTGATGGTGGTACTTCAGCCGTCACTTCACAGGGAATGAGACGTGGCGGTGGCGGTGCAAGATTGACGCTTAACGCGGGAAATTGTGAATTCGATGAGGAAACTCTTCGCAAAATTCACCTGCCGCCTTATAAGGCTTGTGTCGATGCGGGTGTTGCTACAATCATGCCATCGTACAGTAGTTGGAATGGTGTAAAATGCTCCGCGAGCAAGTTTCTACTTACTGATTTACTCAAAGATGAACTTGGTTTCGAAGGCTTTTTGATTTCCGACTATAGTGCGATAGACCAGATTAATCCTCGTGACTTCAAGGAAGCAGTTGCAACGTCAATAAACGCCGGTATGGACATGGCTATGGAACCGCAAAGATATGCGGCATTTTTTACTACCCTGAAACAGCTTGTCGAAGAAGGTACTGTACCTATGTCACGTATTGATGATGCAGTGACACGCATTCTCAGAGTTAAAATTGCTATGGGTCTTTTGGATAAAAGCCGTTCTCACCTGGCTGACAGAAAACTTCATGATCAGTTCGGTTCAAAAGAACATCGTGAAGTAGCTCGCAAAGCTGTACGCGAATCACTCGTTTTGCTTCAAAATAATAACAAAGTTCTTCCTGTCGCTAAAACAGCCAGGAAAATTTTCGTAGCTGGCATAAATGGTGACAACATCGGTAACCAGTGCGGCGGCTGGACAATCAAATGGCAGGGACAAAGCGGCAACGACCTTACAAAAGGAACGACCATGTTACAGGCAATCAAAGATACAGTTTCTTCGGATACTGAAGTCACTTACTCAAGAGATGGCTCCGGTGCCGCAGGCTCGGACGTAGCAATTGTTTTTATCGGTGAGGAAAGACCATACGCGGAAGGCAACGGAGATAATAGTGACCTTTCATTGGGCAGCCAGCAGGTAGAAATGATTAATACGATAAAGAGTGCCGGAGTGCCGGTTGTGGCAGTTATAATCTCAGGACGTCCCATGATTATTAGTGACATTCTTGATAAAGCAGATGCCATCATAGCCGCCTGGTACCCGGGCACCGAAGGTCAGGGTGTTGCTGATGTGCTATTCGGTGATTACAAGCCGACAGGGAAACTTTCCTTCACATGGCCAAAGTCTATGGACCAGATTCCTATTAATGTCGGCGACAGCAATTACGAGCCTCTTTACAAATATGGTTTTGGTTTTAGCTACTAATTTAACAGAAAACTATTATTCTTGATTGCTGTAAATGATTTTCATTTAAGAAGAGTTTTAAACAAATTCAGTTTTAAGTAAAAAACGAAAGGATTTTTGAAGGGAGACAAAAATGGAAATCAAAGTAACAAGTCAGGCGTTTCAGAATGAAGGGATGATACCTTCCAAATACACAGCCGACGGAAGCGATGTTTCACCGCCATTGATGATTGATTCCGTGCCTGAAGGGACGAAAAGCATAGCTCTCATCAGCGATGACCCGGATGCGCCTATGGGAACATGGGTACATTGGGTTATGTGGAATATTCCGCCTGATACGATAGAGCTGGCTGAAGATATACCGCCGGACAAGATTTTACCTGACGGATCGATACAGGGTATTACCAGCTTCGGCAGGCATGGTTATGGAGGCCCGTCTCCGCCAAGTGGAACACACCGGTACTATTTTAAGGTTTACGCACTGGATACGGAACTTAATCTGACTGAAAAATCGGGAAAAAAGGAATTGCTTAAGGCTATAGAAGGACATATTATTGCTCAGGGTCAGTTGATGGGTAAGTATAAAAGGCATTAGGCAAACGATGATAAGAGCCATTACTGATTTCGATATCGAAGAACAGAAGATAAAACAAGTCTTTGCCACAAATGGGCTTATTCGTCAAAAGCTGCCGAACTTTGAAGAACGACCTGAGCAGATAGAGATGGCCTGCGCAGTTGGACATGCGTTTTATAACAACAGGCACCTTGCAGTGGAAGCAGGCACAGGTGTAGGCAAGAGCTTCGCGTATCTTGTTCCCGCCATTCAACATGCCTATGCAAACAGCAGGGTAAAAGATTCGACAGCCAAGCCAATAAAGACTC
Organism: uncultured Pirellulales bacterium; assembly: GCA_964430845.1. Classification (GTDB taxonomy): domain Bacteria; phylum Planctomycetota; class Phycisphaerae; order Sedimentisphaerales; family Anaerobacaceae; genus JAFGPS01. The sequence continues at coordinate 6,955 of CAYSHS010000060.1, forward strand.
TTATCAGCACATACACAATCACACTGCAGGAGCAACTCATTAATAAAGACATCCCGCTTCTATCGAAATGTCTGCCAGATAAATTTACAGCGGTGCTTGCAAAGGGCAGGAGCAATTATCTTTGCAAACGCAGGCTCAGATTCGCGATGAACATGCAGAGAAGGCTGTTCGATGATTCTGCAGGTGAGCTTGAAAGAATCAGCGAATGGGCAGGTCATACAAAAGACGGCTCGCTCAGCGACCTCGACTTTTGGCCCGGCAGTCAGACGTGGGACAAAGTCAAAAGCGAGCATGGTAACTGCCCGGGACGAAAGTGCCCGAATTTCCCGGATTGCTTTTATCGTAGTGCAAGACGCAGGATAGGCCAGGCTGATATTATTGTCGCCAATCACGCATTGCTTTTCAGCGACCTGATGTTGAAGGAGAAAGGCGCTTCAATTCTGCCTGAGTATAAATTTGTTGTGATGGATGAAGCTCATAATATCGAGCACGTTGCAGAGGAGCATCTCGGAATAAATATCAGCAGCGGCAGGTTCAGGTTTTTGCTCGACAGGCTTTATAATCCAAGGACTCATAAAGGATTTCTTGTCTATACAAATGCGCGCGACGCAATGGATATTGTCTGCGATGCAGGAAAACAGGCAACGCGTTTTTTCAAAAACGTGAAGCAGTGGCTCGAGCATACAAAAGAGCAGACCAACGGAAGATGTCATAAGAATTTCGTCGAAGATAATGTAACCGGTTATCTAAATAATCTCAGGCAGGAATTAGCTAAAATCGCAAAGCAAACAAAGGATAAGGATGAGCAATTCGAGTTAAATCGTTTTGCAGGCCTTAGCGCTGTTTTAGTGCAGGACATAAACAATTTTTTAAACCAGTCTTTCCCCGATCATATCTACTGGACAGAGATTGGCAACGCCAGAACTTCACAGTTAAGCCTGCGAAGCGCACCGATTAACGTGGGTCCCGATGTAAAAAGATGCCTCTTCGATAATCACGACTCGGTAATTTTAACAAGCGCAACATTAAGCGCAGACGGAGCGGCTGATAAAAGCGGATTCGATTTTTTCGCGGGACGAATCGGACTTGATGATTTCGACGCAGTCAAGCTTGGCTCACCTTTTGACTACGAAAAACAAGTCACCATGTACATCGAGAGACAACTGCCAGATCCGAACAACGCTGATTTTATCTCAAAGGCATCCGAGGCAATAAAAAAATACGTCACGCAAACGCAGGGCAGAGCATTCGTGCTTTTTACAAGCTATTCGATGCTCGATGAAACAGCTCAGCAGCTTACAGGCTGGCTGAGGGAAAACAATATCAAACTTTTCCGGCAGGGTTCTGATATGGACAGAACTTCACTTTTAAAACTTTTCAAAGACAAAGGACGTCACGTACTTTTCGGAACAGATAGCTTCTGGCAGGGAGTTGATGTGCCTGGAGAGGCATTATCCAATGTAATTATTGTCAGGCTTCCTTTCGCTGTTCCCGACCAGCCCTTGCTTGCAGGCAGGCTCGAGCAAATCAGGGAAAAAGGCGGCAATCCTTTTTTCGATTACCAGTTACCAGCAGCTATCATAAAATTCAAACAAGGTTTCGGCAGACTCATCCGAACCAAAACAGATACTGGAATAGTAGTTGTACTGGACAGTCGAATCCTGAACAAACCCTACGGAAGACGCTTCCTCAGCGCCATTCCAAAATGCAAAATTGAAACAGTTCCAAATAAGTAAGCTTATTTTAGAATTCAGCTTTTTTTGGGGGGGGAATTAGCCTTATTAAAACTTTAAACAGAAAAACACATCCGTAACAATTTCCACTTTCGCATCATCCAAATCACCGCTGCGGAGAGTCTGTGCTCATTGATGGCAAAGGCGTAAAATTGGCAGTAGCGTCAGTTGGGTTAACACTTATTCTTTTTATTTTTTGTATTTTTTTAGAAGCTCTGCGTTATCAATCCACATTGCGAAGAAAGGTTTGCTGTTTGGCTGGCGTTTTTTAATATAAATCAGAAATGGCCTGTTGAAATACATGTAACGAGGTTCTGATCCCCCTCCCATGCCACCCAAGTGTCCTTCAGATTTGAGGACTACGCCGCCTTTGTTGAGAGAAAAATCTATAGTCTGTTGCGCATCGAAAATAAAGTAACCATTGCTTTTCCAGGGCTGGTTTCCAATATCTTTCATTAATAATTCGTTATATACATGCTTTATTCTATAAACAATATCGGGGACAACCAGCTTGTCAGTGGGCATGAAATCGGGCCAGGCAAAAAATTTATTTTTGTATTCGTTAATTTTGTTTTCAACATCCAAAATCATTTCTTCGAATGTATTTTTCTGAGGCACGAGTGCCAGAATAACCTGGTACGGCTGAGTATATTTGCATAAATCTACTGCGAAATAGCCGGAGTTTTTATCTTTACCTGCTTCGAAGTACAGAACGTTTACCTGGCTTTGAATTCTGGCGTAATTGCCTTCATGGTCCTTTCCCTCGATATCGCTGGAAAAGGCGGTGACATTTGTTTTTTCTTTATTTGAATTCTCGAAGGTAAAAGTATTATTATAGGTGTAGAAAGAATACTTGAATTTTATATTCGTATTCAAATACGTATAAACTAAAACAGGGTTATTAAGAGCCTGATATGCTTTATCAAAAACCGGTCTCGGCGCGTCAGGAAAACGCTCAGCCATATCCGCCTGGATTTTTTTGATAATGCCGTCTTTGACAAAACCTGCGGCTGTATAATAAGAATTTGCATCAAGATTTTCAGGCGGAAATTCTGAATCGTTCATTTGATTTGCCAAATCCTCTGCGTTTATGAGTTGGACCGGCTCTTTAATAATATCATTTTTCAATTTGTCCCATGCCATCTGGAAAGTTGCGCACCAGATAACGTTTTTGTGCTCCGGTAGATTCGAATCATAATTCTTTACAATAGCCGTCTGTTCCAGATCGTTGGAATCGATATTTCGAACATGGTTACCTGATTTCGATTGAAATAACAAACTTAAAATCACAATTGAAAGAAAAATCGGAACAATGACAATAACGACAACTTTCAAAAAAGATTTTTTTATGAGATTACTTGACTCAGACATTTTTTCTCTCCAATAATAATATCTAATTATTTAACCAAACGCATTTTTATAAACTCGGCATCAATATATAATAGATTACTGTCATTATAGCTATTTGTCAGCAAATATTTTTATTTGTTTTAAAAAGCCTAAATTGCCTGCAAGTCGCTATATTCTTGACTAATCGTTGATTATTTTGTAGAAAATAGCTTTATGCTTGCTCCCGCAGCTTTATGTACAACGCCTTCGTATTGCATCGGGAATAGCCGGACACCAGAGGTGATAATATTTGCATCACTTTCGAATCTATTGTGAATAAGGAATCGTAATGACTAATCATATAAAAAGCGTAACTTTATTACATGAAAAATATCCGACCGGTGAATACTATCCATTCAACTTGCCAATTTTCAATAAAACAAAACAAATAGAATTCGATACACCCGTGACTTTATTCGTCGGTGACAACGGGGCCGGAAAATCTACTTTGCTCGAAGCCATCGCGTTAAGGTGCGGCGTGCATATCTGGAGAACTTCCGAAGGCACACGGTATCAATTCAATCGATACGAAAAGCAATTATATAAATGCCTGTCACTCGAATGGTCGGATGGCGAAGTGCCGGGAGCATATTTCGGCTCGGATATATTCAGAGATTTCGTAAATGTTCTCGACGCATGGGCCGCGACCGACCCGGGACAATTAAAATACTTCGGCGGCAAATCATTAATCACGCAATCACACGGCCAATCGGTAATGTCATATTTCCGCAACCGCTACAAAATAAAGGGCCTGTATTTCCTCGACGAGCCGGAAGTCGCCCTATCGCCGAAAAGCCAAATTGAGCTGCTCGATATCATCGCAAAAAATACAATAGCAGGACATGCGCAGTTTATAATAGCAACACATTCTCCGATTTTATTAGCTTGTGAAAATGCTAAAATTTATAGTTTTGATGATGATACAGTGAGCACAATAGAATACGAACAAACAGAACACTACAAGGTTTACAGGAATTTCCTTATAAATCGAACAAACAATCAATAAAACAATATAATAACTTGTTATAAAGGAGAATAAGTTCATGTCTTCAATTGATACACAGTTTCTTGAGCTTGGAGATCATCACTCGCAATATTCGGCCATCGATCCTGGGACTGCATTAAAGGGAAGCGCTTCTGGCAAAACGATTTTTCTATCAGGAGCGTCACGAGGCATTGGGCGGGCGACAGCAGTGGCTTTTGCCCAGGCAGGAGCGAAAGCGGTCTATGTCACCGCAAGGTCGGAAAATGAGCTTGAAGAAACCAAAACCAAAATAACAAAAGCGAATCCAAAGACAAAATGCGCATATATGGTTTGTGACGTGACTGATGCAACTCAGGTCAAAGCGGCTGTCGAAGATTGTGTAACCAAATTCGGCGGCATAGATGTCGCGGACGCCAATGCCGGCTATCTTGATAAATGGACCAAGATAGGTGAATCAAACATCTCCAGTTGGTGGAGGTCTTTCGAAGTCAATCTAAAAGGAACATATTATGTTGTCCGCTATTGCCTGTCCCACTTAATCGAATCCGCACGTAAGCACTCTGCAAAGTGCTCGACAGGCGGACATATGATTCTAATTTCGTCTGTTGGCGCCCAACTTTTAACTCCGGGGGCATCAGATTACCAAACATCCAAGCACGCGATTAATCGTCTTTGCGAATTCATAAATGTCGATCATGGGCAAGACGGCGTAAAATGCTTCGCCGTCCATCCGGGAGGAGTACCTACAACTTTAGGCAGGAACATGCCCGAGGAAATGCATCCTTTTCTGACGGACGAACCGGAATTAGCCGCGGGATTCATAGTCTGGCTCTGTTCGGGCAAAGCCGATTGGGCCAAAGGTCGTTACCTGAGCAGCAACTGGGATGTTAATGAATTATTAAAAATGAAAGAACAGATTCTCAGAAACGATTTATTAGTGAATCGTTTGCGTACAAAGGCCTGAGACAGCTTAAGCTCTATGATTTTCATATTGACAAGTCTGAATTCTTGATATAATTTATAAAAATATTATTGAAAAATATTGGACGGATATAATTTGAGATATTTACAATAAAAACAGATAATATATCTTATTAATTGGGAGATAGAGATTGAATCTCGTTGAATCATACGATACTATAAAACCATCCATTGTTGCTTTTACGCCAAAATTCTATCGCAGAGAACAACCACAAATGGAATTTCCTCCTATCATTGGAACTGGTTTTATTGTGGATGAAGGTTTAGTTGTTACTAATGATCACGTTATAAATGCAGTAAGCAAGTTGTATAAACCTGAGGATTGCCCTCCTGATGTTTGGCCTTTCATCTGTTTGTTATTGCATAATATTCCCAATAGAGGCTTGGCGACGATTCCTTTAGAATGTCTTGGTGTACTCAAAGTTAGCAAATTCAAGCATGGAGAAAACTATTATGGACCTAACAAACCCGATGTTGGATTCGTTCATGTCAAAATGAAGAACCTACCTAAGGTTAATCTTCGATACAATCTCAAACACATAAAAGAAGGACGTGATATAGCAACATCGGGCTTTCCCATGGGAACCGATACACTTACAGCCCCAGGATATTTACATCAATTGACTCCTACACTTCAAAAAGGAATAATTAGTGCAGTATTACCGTTCCCGTGCAACACACCTCATGCTCTAATGGTTAATGTTATGGTTCAAGGTGGAGCAAGTGGTTCACCAGTATTTCTGCTGGAAACTGGTGAAGTTATTGGTGTTCTCTATGCAAGCTTACAGGAAGATAGAATTACAAATATCAGAATGTCTATAAATAATGATGGATTAATAATATCTCCAGATTTATCAAGTCACAGACACCTTTTCAAGGCCCCAACGAGTTTGAGTTATGTCGTACCAGCTCATTTTTTAGAAACTTCTCTTAAATCAATAAAAAATAATAACGAGTTGAAGTTTCCTGAGAATACTCAGTCTCTCGATGAATATATTCACACAGCAACTACTGTTACAATAAAACCAGGCAACATAATTTCTTTAGATGAATGTCATGGAGCAGTGACTCTTAAAAATAATGTAAACATAATAAGTGACTTGGATACGTAACATTCGGCTTGTTTTAGAACACTAAAGAATACAAATTGAGGAACTATATGTCAGGACCCTTTTTCCTTCTTGCGGACAGCTATTGCTACCGCTGTTCATGGGGGTTGTAAAAACAGATGATACAGGCATACATAATTTAACAAAGATAAGGTTTATCATGGAAAAGGGAGAAAATCGAGTTCAGGAATCGGATAAAAGATGTGCCGCGGTGTGCGGGCTTTACTGTAAGGCTTGCTCATTATTTATTGGCACAATGGAAGAACCTGAAAGGCTCAATAGGATTGCCGGACAACGAAACTGGTCTGTGGAAGAGAGCAAGTGTTATGGATGCCGCTCTGAAAAAAGGCCGCCTTATTGTGAAAAATGCAAAATGTTCGCAAGTGCGGCAAAGAACCCAGTTGTAATTACGTAGCCAATCATAGAAATGCGATAGAAAAGTACTTGAAGAATAGATAATTCA
>CAYSHS010000061.1:0-13438 GCA_964430845.1 uncultured Pirellulales bacterium
AACTATAAACAGTCTTCTCCTTGAACATTAATTTCTCACTGCTGCCTGTGCGGCTGCGAGTCTGGCGATGGGCACCCTAAAAGGTGAACAGGAGACATAGTTCATACCTACCCTATGGCAGAAGTCGATACTGCTGGGTTCGCCTCCATGTTCGCCGCAAATACCGACCTTTAGACCCTTGCGTGTTTTTCTGCCGAGCTTTGTTCCCATCTCGACGAGCTTTCCGACACCTGTCTGGTCAAGCTGCTGGAACGGGTCAGCCGCATAGATTCCCTTAGCGATATACTCACCAAGGAACTTGCCCGCATCATCACGTGAGAAACCCATAGTCATCTGGGTAAGGTCGTTTGTACCAAAGCTGAAGAATTCCGCTTCTGTCGCGACTTCATCTGCGGTAAGTGCGGCTCTCGGCACTTCAATCATTGTTCCAACCATGTACTTAATTTTTTGATTTCTCTCTTTGAAAATTGTGTTGATTTCATCGACAATGTCATCTTTGACTATTTTCAATTCGTCAACTTTGCCAACGAGGGGAACCATGATTTCAGGGTGAACCTTCTTGCCTTTTTTCTGCACGTTCAGTGCTGCTTCGATTATGGCTCTTGCCTGCATTCTTGCTATTGCAGGATACGTAATAGTCAAGCGGCAGCCGCGATGACCGAGCATCGGGTTGAATTCGTGCAATTGCTCGACTTTTGCCTTCACATCGGCAGGTTTCACACCCAGTCTTTTCGCCATCTCGGCCTGGTTTTCTTTGTCCTGCGGGAGGAATTCATGTAGCGGCGGGTCTAACAAACGAATCGTTACAGGCAGGCCTTCCATCGCTGTAAAGATTCCCTCGAAATCGCTTCGCTGATAAGGCAGCAATTGCTTCAAAGAGCCTTCGAAATCTTTTTTCGCTGCGGCATATTCTTTTTCGATTTCCTTTTTCTCTTTGTCGGTTTGAGCGGCATTGATTTTCTTGAGCATTATAGAATAATCATCAGCGGCTAAAATCATTTGCCGAACAGCCCATATTCTTTCACCCTCGAAGAACATGTGCTCGGTTCTTGTAAGTCCGATGCCTTCGGCTCCGAAATCCCTCGCACGTTTCGCATCTTCGGGTGTATCCGCATTGGTGCGGACGCCAAGCTTGCGTACCTGGTCGCAAATTTTCATAAATTTACCGAAATAGCCGCTCAATGTAGGCTCTACTGTAGCAAGCTGTCCCGACATCACCTCACCTGTTGTGCCGTCAAGACTGATCCAGTCACCTTCTTTTAAGGTAAGTTTGTCGATGGAAAGTTTCTTTGTTGCGTAATTTATATTCAGTGCACTTACACCTGCGACACAGCATTTGCCCATACCCCGTGCAACTACGGCTGCGTGAGAAGTCATACCGCCGCGTGCAGTCAGGACACCAACGGCTGCGTCCATCCCGCCAATATCTTCAGGGCTGGTTTCGATACGAACGAGGACTACTTTTTTACCTTTTTTGTTCCATTCCTCTGCTGTTTCGGCGTTAAAAACTATTTGTCCGACAGCAGCACCTGGTGAAGCAGGAAGTCCTTTCGCGATAATATCGCGTTTTGCCTTCGGATCGAAAGATGGATGTAAAAGCCTGTCGAGCTGTTCCGGAGCTACTCGCATAACAGCTTCTTTTTTGGGAATGAGTCTTTCACCTACCATATCGACTGCAATCCTTACCGCTGCGTCTGCAGTACGCTTGCCTGTTCGAGTTTGGAGAATGTAGAGCACTTCGTTCTGGATTGTAAATTCCATGTCCTGCATGTCCTTGTAATGTTTCTCTAAGCGGGTCATGAGTTTCGTAAGCTGCTGATATGCTTTGGGCATTACTGTGTTTAATTTCTTCAGCTCTATCGGTGTTCTGATTCCTGCAACGACGTCTTCACCCTGTGCGTTCATAAGGAATTCGCCGTAAAATTCTTTGGTGCCTGTGCTCGGGTTGCGTGTGAAACATACTCCCGTGCCGCAATCTTCACCCATATTTCCGAATACCATTGCCTGGACGTTTACTGCTGTTCCGAGCAATCCTGTAATTTTGTTAAGCTTGCGATATTTAATCGCTCTTTCCGAATTCCATGAGCCAAAAACTGCATCGATTGCATGGCACAACTGGACTTTACCATCCTGGGGGAAAAGCTGACCGACATGTTTTTTGTAAACTACTTTATATTCCTCGACAACTTCTTTTAGCTGGTCTGCATTAAGCTCGTTGTCCAGCTCAACGCCTGCTTTTTTCTTTGCGGCATCTATTACTTCCTCGAAGTAATCGTGGCTGCAGCCCATGACAACATCACCGAACATATCGATAAAGCGTCGATAAATATCATAAGCAAAGCGAGCGTTGCCTGTTTTACCGATGATTCCTTCGATTACTTCGTCGTTAAGACCAAGGTTAAGGACTGTGTCCATCATTCCAGGCATAGAAGCAGCAGCGCCGCTTCGTACACTGACTAAAAGAGGACTGGCTGGATTGCCGAGTTTAGCACTCATGGCTTTTTCCAGCTTTGCCAGGTTTGCATCCACTTCCGCATCAAGCCCTTTGGGCCATTTGCCGCCTGACTTGTAATACTCGTCACATACTTTAGTTGCAATAGTAAAACCGGGCGGAACCGGTACGCCGAGATTCGTCATCTCTGCGAGATTGGCGCCTTTACCGCCTAAAAGCTCTTTCATTGTCGCGTTGCCTTCGGCCTTTCCGCCGCCGAAAAAATACACCCTTTTTTCTGCCATTTGAAGGTTCTCCTGATAATAAATGTTTTAATAAAATTATATTTCTTATGAACCATCCGATCCGGCATCTTTTTCGATGAAGAAGATGACGGACTCAACTTCACAAACGAACCCGATAATATATGCAACTTAACAATCAATGTCAAGAAATAGATATTTTTGATTGTTTTCAGACCTGTTAATAATTTACTTGTCCCAATGATTAATCATCAATGCGAAATCAATAAAGTTCACGATTCCGTCATGATTGAAATCCGCTTCTGTAGGAGGATTTTTTTGTATCAGCCAATCGTTGGAAAAAGCAGCGAGATCATGGTTGCCTACTACTAAATCTCCGTTTAAATCTCCAGTTATTTTATATTTCAGGGTATTCAGGACATCAAGCAGTCCCCATCCGTACTCCTTGTCCCATCCTTTTTGTCCCAGGTCTTTTGCGGATTGCTGGAGTGCTTGTCTTATTTTTTCAGGTTTTTTGACGCCTTTTGAAATTAGCAGCGCAACCGCGCCGCTGACATGAGGTGCGGCTGATGAGGTCCCCGAGTAGTACCAGTAATTGAAAACGGAAGGATTGCCATTGAAAGTCTGCTGGATAATACCATCAGGATTATTATCTCCATTCTGGTCCACGTTAAGGTCGCCTCCAGGTGCAACGATGTCTATATATGTCCCTGCATTGGAATAGTAAGCTCTTTTTTTATCGAAGCGGGTAGCACCAACTGCAATGCAGTATTTGTCATAAGCAGCAGGATAGGAAGGCTGATTTCCATCTTCGAAATTGTTGCCGGCTGCACATACGATTGTTACATCGTTTGACCATGTGTATTTAACCGCTTCTTCCAAAGCAGCCGAATTGCTGTCAGAGCCGAGACTCATATTAATTACATTAACATCTTTGGCAGTTGCGAAATAGATACCATTGACAATATCGAAAACGTTTCCTGTCCCCTGGTTTCCAATTACTTTTACAGGCATTACGGAGCAGCCGAACGCTACTCCAGCAACACCCAGGTTGTTATTGGTTGACTGCGCGATTGTACCGGTGACATGTGTGCCATGTCCCACATCGTCGTTGGGATGTGAGTCATGATTGACAAAATCGTATCCAGCAACAAATATTGTTTGTGCAAGGTCGGGAGCCTGGCGATAAATACCGAAATTTTCATAAGCAACGCCTGAATCCAGGACTGCGACGATTACATTCGGGTCAGCTTTTTGGATGTCCCATGCCTTTTCCATATTTACGCCGCCATTAGCATCATCGTGAAGATTCCACTGTAAATAATATAAAGGATCATTCGGCTCAAGCAAAATTTTAAAGATATAGTTGAAATCGGCATATTCAATCTCATCGATGCTTTGCAGGGTAGCTATCATCTGCTCAGGCGTTTGTGAATCGGGAATCTCAAGCAGATGTAAATCCGCGTGCATACATTTGGCCACCATAGAGCAATTGTATTTTGAAATTATTTGATCTCTTATTTCCTGCGACGTATCCGGCTTGAATTTTACTATTACCTTGTTCGGAACATAAGATGCTCCTGCACAAGCAGTTATAATACAAAGAAGTATTATCCCACTTTTTACTACACAAGGTTGCAGGTTCCTTCGCCCCATCATTTTATCAGCCCTTTCATTATTTTGTCTAAAACAAACTTCCATTTTAATACTATCATAAAACAGCCTAAATTTACATAATAAAATCCGCAATATAGCAATTTTCTTAATTATAACAGACTCAAGTTTTTAGTTTGTTTTTACAAATTTTTATCAAAAACAAAAAATATTTGAATATTTTCCCACTGTGTAGGATATGTTTAGCAGTTAGGAACCTTATGGATGATACAGAAACTATAAAAAAGTGTTTGGCCGGCAAAAATGAAAGGTTCGGTTACCTTGTAAAAAAGTATCAGAAAGAAGCCATCGGCCATGCGGCTGCAATATTGGGCGATATAGATGATGCACAAGATACAGTGCAATAGCAGGTCTGATATTGGGAATTATAATAATGCTCCTTGTCCCAGTGATAATAATATTCAAATTCGACCAGGTCAAAGAGTTTATCCACGCCCTCGAAAGCCTGCAATAAACTGAGTCTTTGGCTCTGTCTTTTTGTGAAAAAAGTCCTTTTTAATAACTTCCCAAACTAAATTATGTTGAGTCTTGATTTTCGTGGATTGTGTGCGCATACTGTGTAAGTAAAATCTTATTGAATATTTTTATTGTGAATGGATTTGTTGTTTGAAAATACAGTGAATAAGCTTTCTATAGCAGATTGTGTACCTTCATTTACCGGCGTGAGCGTAGATTCTCGTACTGTAAAACAGGGAGATTGTTTTTTTGCTATTGCAGGGAAGAACTTCGATGGTCATGATTATATAGATGAAGCTTTCGATAAAGGCGCTGTCTGTGCCATAGTCGAAAAAGATATTGACAAAGAAAAATTTCCCGGAAAATGTATAATAAAGGTGAACAATACGATACAGGCTCTCGGAAATTTGGCTCGTGAATATCGCAAGAGAGCAGGTTATAAAGTTGTTGCGATAACAGGCTCTGTCGGCAAAACGACAACAAGACAGATTATTCATCATGTTCTAAATCAGCATTTTAAGACTCATCAATCGCCTAAAAGTTTTAACAATTATATAGGACTTCCGTTGACTCTGCTCAATGCCGCCGAAGACACTCAGATTGTAATAGCAGAGCTTGGCAGTAATCGTTCTGGAGAAATTGCGTATCTGACGCGCATAGCTGCTCCAAATATTGCAGTCGTGACTAACGTTCACCCGGCGCATCTGGAAGGATTCGGCAGTTTGGAAGCTATTGTAAAAGAAAAAATGTCAATCTCCGAAGGTTTGCTGCCTGGCGGTATTATGATAATCAACTCTGAATTTGAGCAACTGACAAAGTTTTGCAGGGACCTGCCGCGACAGTGCACGAGCACGGCGGGAAAAAATATAAACTTTCTGTCTTTTGGTAAATCCAACAATTCGGACAGCAAAGCGGAAAATATCAGTTTTCATGGTTTGACCAGCAGTTTTACAATAGATGATATTCCAGCGGAACTACCCTTACCTGGGCCAGGAAATGTGGAAAACGCGCTTGCGGCCTGGACTGTCTGCAAGCTGTTTGGCATTTCGGCAGATGATTTTGCAAAAGCAGTAAAAACTTTTTCCGGTAATGTAATGAGAACTGAAGTGATGCAGATTGGAACTCTGACAGTGCTGAACGATTGCTACAATGCCAATCCTGCTTCGATGAGAAACGCACTGGAGATATTAGCTCATATCGACCCGTCAAAACAGCGAAGATTAGTTTTTATATGTGGCGATATGGCTGAATTGGGCGCACAGTCCGAAAGACTGCATATCAAGCTGGGTGAGGAAGTTGCCAGGGCAAATGTTGACCTAATGCTGTCGGTTGGCAGGCTCTCGAAGATAGCCGCTAAGTCTGCACAAAAGAAGTCTAAAAATAATTTGCAAATAAAATCTTTCGAAGATACACTTTCTGCCTGTAATAAACTGCACGAATTTATCAAAGATTACGATATAATATTGGTAAAAGGTTCGCGAACAGCAAGACTGGAAGCGGCCGTTGACAAGCTTAAGTGACTAAAAAGTTATAAGTGAACTAAAGTGTGCTAAAGTTAAAAACAGGAAAATTCAAATACAACTTTAGACACTTTCAACTTTAGGCATTTTAGGCACTTCTTTTATACGAGACATGAAATGATATACCACCTTTTATGGTATTTGCACGCTGGCGAGCGGTTCGGCTTCTATGCTTATCAGAACGTGATTTTTCGCTCTGTTTCGGCGATTTTAACCAGCCTTTTGATTGCTCTTTTAATTGGTCCGAGAATTATACGCTGGCTGATGAAGAAAAAAATCGGCGACAGGCCCGAATTTAACCACGCAACGTTAAACGAGCTTACAAAAGAAAAAGCAAACACACCTACGATGGGCGGCCTGATCATTCTTTTCTCAATTATCACAAGCACACTTCTTTGGGCAAAACTATATGACCCGGAAAAACATGTCGTTAATCCTTATATTGCCAAGGCTTTTTTTGTAATTATTTGGTTCGGAATTCTTGGCGGCGTCGATGACTGGCTCAAGCTGACCGGCAACATCAGACATCGAAGCAGGGACGGATTAAAAGTCTGGGAAAAACTTGTCTTTCAAATTGGTGGAGCTGTTCTAATTGCCTCATTTTTGTACATTGATTTCGCCGCACTTGATGCCAATGGTCATCCGAGAGTTCCCGACGGTATCAGGTTCTGGCTGCCTTTTTACAGTAGCAGTTTGCCTCTGGCAAACTGGGTATTCATCCTGATTTCCGTATTTTATTTGACTGCAACCAGTAATGCGGTCAACCTCACTGATGGCATGGACGGTTTGGCTGCCGGATGTATTGGTATGGTAAGCCTGGTGCTAATTTTGTTGTGCTATGTAGCTTCTGAAACAATGGGCGGATCGACAGCCGTAACATGGTCGAGTTATCTGCTGCTTCCAGCGATACCGGCCGGCGAATTGAGCATATTTTTCTCAGCGATTCTCGGTTCGGTCCTTGGCTTTTTATGGTTCAATTGTCATCCCGCCCAGACCTTTATGGGTGATGTAGGTTCGCTGCCTTTGGGAGCGGCTATGGGTTACGGCGCACTTGTAACACGAAATGAAATTCTCCTTCTGGTCATCGGGGGTGTTTTTGTTATCGAGCTGTCCAGTGTAGTCCTCCAGGTAGGTTATTTCAAATACACGGGTGGAAAACGCCTTTTCAGATGCGCACCGATTCATCATCATTTTCACCTGATGGGCTGGAGCGAGCCGCAGGTTGTGGTGCGTTTTTGGCTGATAGCCGCTGCATTCGCTGCCCTCGCTTTAGCTACTTTAAAAATCCGCTAATTCGTATATGTCAACGTACTCATTAAATTATTTGGAATAACAAACTTGTGTAAAATCATCGATTTATATCCACAGAAATTTTGTATCAAAGATACGAATTTTGTTTTAGTAATTATTCTGTTTCTTTGGGAGGATTAGTTTTTTCCGGTTCGGATTTGTTTATAAGCTCGCTCCATTGCTGGAGTTTTGCCTGCCAGCCTGCACTTGGCGATGTTAGAATTGTTCCCTTTAGAGACTTTAAGATAGCGCTCTTGTCCTTTAGGACATTTGAATCTTTGAAATAGTTTTCAATAGTTACTATAGCAGCATTATCAGAATTAACATTGTTTTTGGCCAAATACTCCTTAACCAGCTCAGATGCACGTTTTTCGTTCGGCATTCTCAGGCAGGCATCCAGGTATTTTGGTAAAATCCTGTCTTTTTCTTCTGCAGTCACAGCCGCATCGTAAAATAAAGTAAAGTAATTTATCGCCTGCTCATACTGTCCGATATTAAAAGCGCGATTGGCTATCTGCTCATAATATTTTTGTTTGTTTTTGGCGAGTGTTTTTTCATTTCCAAGCACACACTTCAGAAATTCAATTTTTTGCGGCTCGGATAAGTTGTATTTACTGCCCGGGGATATCAACTGTATTTCCCAGTCATTTAGAACATCGATTTCCGCACTGCCGAATATCTTCATCATTGCAGTCCAGGCTTGCTTGGCCTCGGAATTTGTTCCCGATCCCAGCCTGCCGGCTAACCAATTTAAATCATCTCTGCCCCCGACATCTTCGGCAAATTTGATGATTTTCAATCTTGCTTTCTCACTTCGTTCTTTACCAATACTGGCGCTCAGATTTTTAAGCGCTTCAGACTTATTGACGTATCCCAGACCATCTATTGCGGTCTCTCTGAGAAAATCAGTATCATAATTCAGTGCTTCAGTGAAAAACGGCTCGAAAGCTTTCCTGGCATAATCCCTGGAGGCGCTGTTGTCTGCCGATAAACCAACCATTGCATTAAGCAGCTCGGCTATTAAGGTATTATTATTTGGATCTTGTTTCTGCCTGCTAAACCTGTCTGAAAGCTGTCCAAGATATGTTCTGACGTCCTGTTCCTGCAAGCCTTCACGCTCAAGCAATTGCCTCATAACTTTGGCACCAATTTTTGCTTTAGCCGGGTCATTGCTGGAAAGGAAATCCGAAGCATAGCCAAGAACTCGCTGTCTTATTTCAGATGTAATTTTTATTGACGAGGTTGGTGAAAGAGCGTTTGAGCACACAATACCCAATATTTCGAGTAATTTGATTTTAACCTGGTCATCCTGCTCGGTATCGAATTGTGCGATCAATTTTGCAGTCAAATCCACTGTTTTCATAGGCTGCAGAAGCCCTATCAACCCAACTGTTTTGAGGCGGATTTCTTTGGAAGAGTCCGATACAAGACCTATTATAACAGGCTCAATATCCACTGGGATCGAAGTCTGCGGCGTATTACGCCATGTCAGAACCTTATCAAGCGACCATGATTTTACCCACGTCCTCGAATCTGCTAAATATTTAGTTAGAAACTTGCATTTCGAGGCATCATCAACACCAATATTAAGGTATGCATCATCCAGTACGGCTAATGTAAATTTTTTCAGGGATTCAAAATCTGCTTTTTGAAGGCTTATCTGCGTCTCCTGGTTTCTCAGCAGGTCCTTCAGAACTTCTACAATTTCTCTTTTTTGAATATCGGCAATAATCCTATCCCGCTCCGAGCTGTTTGTGCCGACCTGGAAACCCAACGAGCGAAGAGCTTTTCCAGCTTCTGCAGCTACTTCCTGATCTGAATCATCCACAAGCTTGTAAAGTCTTATTATAGCTTCCTTTTCCCATATTTTTTTTATTGCTTCTATTGCATTTATTCGCGTTTTAGCAGGTTTTTCCGGGTCTGTTACAAGCTGATCCAACAATGGGCCTATTTCCTGGTATTTATAAATCAGTATTGCATCAGCAGCCAAACGGGCTTCATCATCAATCTTTGTGGAAAAAATATTCAATAATGGTTCGATAAAATCATTTTTATTCGGTATTTCCTGCTGTGTAGTTCGCGTTTTAATCAGCGCCTTACAGACTGCCATACGCGCAGGACTGTTATTTGTCAGATTTAAAGTTTCTATAAGAACTTGTCTTGCATGGGGATTTCGACTAAAAAGCAGAAGGCTTGCCGCATCAATACGCTTTGTTTCGTCTGAATATGTTTGTAAAACGGTTTTGTTTAAGTCAATCTGCAAGTCAGAGTTAATTTCCGATGCTGTCTCTGCTGTGTTTGCCGCAGAGAGATTGGACGGATTAACAGATGAACTCGAACCTGCAGTACTGCGTTCGGCAGATAAAGTCCGGCATCCAACTACAAGAATAAGGATGAAAAGAAATAATCTTTGTAAACTCATTAAGATCACCTTTAGCCCGCTTTTTGCGGGAAATTCTGAAATACTAAAGTGTTTATTACCAAAAAATCCCATTCTATAAATTTATTGAGAACCTATAAATTAGAAATTTGAAGATTTTCATATTTTTTTCGATTTTTTATATTATGGCCTGGGATGAAACTCCTTGTGAATCTTGCGAAGTCTTGACTGGTCAACATGAGTATAAATCTGAGTTGTTGATATGTCAACATGACCAAGCATCTCCTGAACACTGCGTAAATCCGCTCCGCCGGCCAATAAATGAGTCGCGAAGCAATGCCTTAACGTATGGACGGTTAAATTTCTCGGCATCCCTGCACGTATAGCGTACTTCTTAACCAATCTCCATATTTCAATACGGCTCAATGGTCGTCCTGTTCGTGAAAGAAGCAAAAAATCTTCACTGTTTGTTTTAGCCAGTTTGGGACGAAGCTCGAATAAATACTCCCGAATCGCAGCGATGGCAACTTTACCTATTGGGATAATTCTCTCCTTGTTTCCCTTGCCAATGCAGCGCAGATAACCGATATCGAGATTAAGATTTGATAGTTTCATGTGCGAAACCTCACTTGCACGTGCTCCGGTAGCATAGAGAAGCTCCAGTAACGCCTTGTCCCGTAAATAGTAAGGTTCTTTCTTATCGGGTGCATCAAGCAGATTGACGACCTGCTGCTCACTGCAGACACAGGGCAGTTTCTGCCATACCTTGGGACTTTCGAGAATCGTTGTAAAATCATTCTCGATAAGTCCCATTGAAGCGGCGTAGCGCAGAAACATTTTTATAGCTACAAGACCTCGCTTAATCGAGCTTTCGATTTTCTGCTCTTTGGAAAGTTTTATTGAAAATTCATGTATCAGCGAAGGCTTGATTTGACGCAGATTACTGATTCTTCGCAATTGGCAATACTCCAGGAAGCACTTCAAATCCCTGCCATAGGCAAGAATGGTATTATTGGACAGTCCGGCTTCGACACTGAGATAATCGAGAAAGCTCTTGACTTCCTGCCCAAAAGGAAACGCAAGAAGTTTTTTGCCAATGGCTTTTGTTTGCGTAGAAATCATAGATTTAGGTTATTTAACATTTTTTTAAGATTCAGGTTAAAGAATTCAGAGTTTAATAGCTGATCCCCTTTTTTCTAAAAACACTGCTTTTGTTATATCGGCCTTATTACAAGCCAACCTTTAAAATGTTAAAATCAAAACGCATTGGTTAAGGTGTACCTAATTGCCTAACGACATCGAGATTTTCCCAATATTGAGCAAGGGCTTTAGAGCCTTTAGGAGTGATTTGATAGCTCGTATTTGGTACTTTACCATTGAAGGATTTTTCCACTTTTATATAGTCCTCGGATTCGAGTTTCTCAATATGACGCGATAAATTTCCCCTTGTCAGTTTAAGAGTCGTTACCAGGAAGTTAAAATCCACCTTTTCAACTCCCGAGAGTATCATCATTATTCTCAATCTTGCAGGCTCGTGTATAACTTTATCAATCTCCATCAACCGCGTCTCCTTCCATGTGCGCAAGACCTTTCAGCTTTCTAAGTGCATATCTGCTGTAAATATGCCCGATTATAAAAGCTAATAAATTGTATATGACTGGAAGAAACATATTCAATGAGACAGCAAAAGTCCCTGTGAAAAAAATCGGTACGCCTGCAATTATCAATATCGCGTGAATAGCATAAAATATCGGAAAGATCAAAAGCACAGGGCAAAGTCGCTGCGAAAATATGAAGTATTGATAGAGTCCAAATGGAACAACAAACAGTGCCATGAAAGGAAGAAGATATTTGTCTGGAATGTAACCTATCATGCCTAATTCCATACTGCCTAAGAGGCAAACCATGTATGTAATTCCAATAACAATATTCAGGTGTTTCATTTTTTTCGATAATTTTGGTTGAGGCATTGACACGGTTCCTTCTTTTCCGTATATCCAGCTATCTATCTTAAGGAATAACAGCCCTTTGTTTTTGCCGCCATACTTCTTAAACATCGATATATAAAACCATGTGTAGGTAACTAATGTAATAACACCGACAATAATCAATATAATATTTTTGTGGAAAATCCCTGCTAATATTAACATTAGCGGAACTATTGCGAACATACCTATAAGCATAGCCATTACAATCAGCACAAGAATCGTCAGTGTTCTATTTTGTGCGTACCTGCGTGACCATTCTGGTATCTCTTTGAGCTTTTCCATGTCAGGCGAATTTTTATTCTGTTCAGTTTTCATAATATGACCCTTTCTATCGAAAACTTATTGAAATTATATCGCAAACATGTTTGCATTGCAAACTTATATTATAAAAAAACTAAATACTTTTTCTATTTCTTCATTATTAGGCTAAAAATCAAGTAATTTACCTGTTATTTTATAAAAATTCTTTTAGATTAAAGAATAATATAAAACTATTATCTCCTTTTGAGGAACTGGTTTTTCAATTTCCAGGATTTTCTCATCAAGAATCATTTATTGATAATCCTTCCGTATTGACGATATGCTTTCGATTGGTCAGAATCAACCATGTGAGGGATTCTGCGTCCCAATTAAAAAGCACATTTTTTTCACTATCTGAGAGCGTTGATGAAATATCAGGTTTAATTATACCAACTGGAAATATGATGTCGTTTTCTTCGAGCCATTCATCGAGTATATTCTGTTCTATCTTTGAGGCATGTATAGCAATTGCAAAGACATCTTTTTCTTTAAGCTCTTTTATTTTTTTATTTAATTCCTGTATAAAATGTCTTGACGGTCGCTGCTCTGTATCGAAAAAGCAGACAAGTAAAATTTCTATGAGTTGTTACAATATTTTTCAGATTAAAAAAAAATCTTGATAAATAAGCCCAAAATGGAAAATATAAAAAAATACAACGCAATTTGATTGAGATTCAGTTATAATCCTTTGAATGAAGAAGTTAGTTCAAACATGAAAAATTAAAAGGGTGTACGAATAGATGACTACAAAAGCTGAATCGGAAATACAGTATTGGCGAAATGTGAAGGCGAAAGAAAAAAACAATACGTTATCGCACAGGCATTTCGAGCATTTTTACACTACCCATTTTAATCTGAGCAAATCATTTTACAAGGACAAGCGGATTCTCGATATAGGCTGTGGGCCGAGAGGCTCACTCGAATGGGCTGACAATACGCTCCAAAGGATTGGACTTGACCCTTTGGCCAAATCGTATAAGGAGCTTGGAATCGAAAACCACAAAATGCTCTACGTTGCAAGCCAGGCTGAAAACATACCTTTTCCTGATGAATATTTCGATATCGTGACATCTTTCAACTCTCTCGACCATGTAGATAATATCTTCCGCGATGTTGGTCGCGAGATCACCGATTCG
>CAYSHS010000062.1:0-13365 GCA_964430845.1 uncultured Pirellulales bacterium
ATACAGTCGTACTCAAAGGCTCGCTTGTGGTAGCGTTATTGACATCGTTAAAATCAGCACCGAAAAATACAATGTGCTTATCTGCAAATTCCCCGGGCGTCCAACTAAGGGTAGCATCTCGAGCTATGTCGGGTTCTTCATTTTCCGGACTGGGATTCCCGGCTGTGGATGTATGCTCACCCTTCATAACGGTCTGGAGTTCCTCTACTGTCAGTGCCCGGTTATAGACTCGGACGTCGTCCAGGGTTCCAGCCCAATAATTGGCTGAAGCGGCATGTCGCCCGAATTTGAAGCTGTTGTTATCGCTATTCGGTGTTCCGGCCGCGGCCGTTGTCGTGATCAACGTGGCGTTGGTGTAGGCTTTGAGCGAGGTGCCGTCGTATGTGCCACAGAGGAAGTACCAGGTATTGCCCTCTAACGTTCCAAGGGAGGCGTTGGTCCATGTACCGTTGATCATCGCGCCCACTGATCCCGGCCACGTGCCGCCGTTAACATGATTCCAGCTGATCTGGTAGTTGTTTTCCCGATGGATCGGTCCGCTTGGCTGGCTCGAACTGTTTGGGGCGGCCGGACTGGTCACCCAGCAACAGATGGTCCAGGTCGACAGGTTTTCTGTCCAGCCTGTGTCCACATAGTCGTCCACTCCGTCGAACTGAAGTCCCCCTGCATATTGGCCGGTCGTCCAGACAGGCCCGTTAGTCAGGGTGCCGTTGTGTCCCTGACCGGATGAGTCAACGGCCGTCATACCGGCGCCGTCATCCAGCTTCCACCAGCCGACAAGACTTGGGTCTGCGGCATTTACTGTGGTTACCAAGGCAGGCAACAGTACTATAATGAAACTCGTAAAATAAAACAATTTCTTACCCATAATAAACCTCCTTAAAAATAAATAAAACTAATTGAGTTATAAATCACATACACAAGGCTATAACACGTAATTCGTTAATTTTCGATGTTTTTGGCTCTTGTAGAACCCGGAAGTGGTTCAGATGTCAAAGGTCAGGTAATCCGCTTCGTGAACATCAACAGATTTAATTTCTTTTGTTTTACAAAAGGCGGCACGATATAATTTTATTAACCTGGCTCGGATAAATAACGAAAACATGCCTACACTCCTCAATACATACAATCATAGTTTCCTATGAATAATTTGTATCACATTTGAAGCCATCCTGTCAAGTAAAAACGCTCCTTTAATCCGAATCTATCTGAAATTTATTTATATTTTTTAAAAACCTGGATAGAAAAGATTGCTTGAACACCATTCTAACCTTCTTTATGATATTCGTTTATTGACGCAATAATATAAGGAGTCGTACAATACAAAAACAAAAGTGCTATATTGCAGTTGACCTTGGCGCCGAGAGCGGCAGGGTATTTATCGGAACTGTTTCAGAAGAAAAACTTGAAATGGAGCAGGTGCATCGTTTTAATAACGGCCCAATCAAACGGGGTAATTCTTTGAGATGGGATGTTGAAAAGCTGTTTTCTGAAGTTAAAATCGGCATTAAAAATGCGATAAAACTCGCACAAATCGAAGTTTCCGGAATAGGGATAGATAGCTGGGGAGTGGATTTCGGCCTGATAGATGCAGATGGAAAGCTGGTTGAGAATCCTTATCATTATCGTGACAGCCGGACTAATGGGATAACGGAAAAAGCGTTTGAGTCAATGAACAAACGCGAAATTTATGAAAATACCGGCATTCAGCTCATGCAAATCAATAGTGTTTACCAGTTGCTTGCGATGCGTTTTGAGAATTCACCTGCACTTAAAAAAACTAAAAATATTCTTTTTATTGCGGATCTATTCTCCTATTTCTTGTGCGGCGAAGTTTTTGCTGAATATTCTCTTGCAAGCACATCGCAGCTTATGGATATGAAAACCGGAAAATGGTCAAAAACAGTATGTGACAAGCTCTCTTTGCCGATGAAGATTTTGCCTGAAATTATTATGCCTGGAACAATTGTCGGGCAACTGAGCGATAACGTTCAAAAAGAGCTTGGCTGCAGTCCAATTCCCGTAATAGCAGTCGGCTCGCACGATACAGCCTGTGCGGTCGCCGCCGTTCCGGCGGATGAAAATACAAGATGGGCATATCTGTCTTCGGGAACCTGGAGCCTGATGGGTTTAGAAACGCCAAGGGCAATAATCAACAACGAGACGTTTAATTACGAATTTACGAATGAAGGCGGCGTGGAAAATACTATTCTTCTTTTAAAAAATATCATGGGATTATGGTTCGTTCAGGAATGTAAAAGACAGTGGCAGAAGCAGGGGGAAAATCTATCGTACAGTGAGCTGGTTGAAATGGCCCGAAAAACGCAACCTTTTGCAGGTTATATCGACCTGGATTACAGCGGATTTTTATCACCCGGAGGCATGCCTAAAAAGATAAATGATTATCTTATAGAGCATGGTCAAAATCCTGTCGAAGATAAAGGTCAAATGATAAGAATGCTGCTGGAAAATCTCGCTTTCAAATACAGGTTCACTTCAGAAAGTATCGAAAATGTAACAGGTCAGAAAATTGAAGTTTTGCATATTGTCGGAGGAGGAATTCAAAACGAATTGCTTTGCCGGTTTACTGCCGATTCTCTCGGCAAAAAAGTAATAACGGGTCCAGTTGAGGGAGCCGCTATCGGTAATATCCTGATGCAGGCCAAAGCTTCCGGGCAAATTTCAACACTTGCACAGGCAAGAAAAATATTACATAATTCAGTCGAAACCAAAGTATTCGAGCCTCACGATACCTCAGTTTGGGATGCTCAATATCGAAAGTATTTACAACAGAATAAACAATGATAGACGTCTCAGTTGAAAAATTGGAGCAAAGTCTGGATGATTTCGACTATGCCGAAAGAAAAAATGCGCTGGAAGCACTTGTTGAAAAAGTCGAGTCAGATGAAATAACTTTACCCCAGGTCACGACAGATGTGAACCTGCATCTTCATTCCTTTTTTTCATACAATTCAAATGGTTATTCGCCGGGTAAAATAGCATGGTTAGCGCGCAAGCACGGACTTGCCGCAGCGGCTGTGGTAGATTTCGATGTGCTCGATGCGATGGATGAATTTCTTAGTGTAGCAAAAATTCTCGGTTTAAAAGCCTGCGCAGGATTAGAGACGCGAGTATTTGTTCCTGAATTTTCTGATAAAGTGATAAACTCACCGGGCGAGCCTGGAATCGCATATCATATAGGAATAGGTTTTCCGAATGCAAACCTGGAAGGCAGGCAAAACGATTTCTTGCTCAACCTTCGCCAAACAGCCCAAAAAAGAAACCTGGAATTAATGCAAAGAGTCAACGAATATTTAAAACCCGTAGAACTGGATTATGAAAAGGATGTGCTTGCTCTTACTCCTTCGGGTAACGCTACTGAGAGACATATTTGCATCGCATTTGCACGCAGGGCGAGTCAGATTTTTCATCAGGCGCAGGCATTAGCACATTTCTGGACTGAGAAACTTGGAATAAATGTCGAATTATCCATGCTTCCTGAGAGCATAAACCTTCTCGATGCTATACGCTCCAAAACCATGAAACGCGGCGGCGCAGGTTATGTCACTCCCGATAAAAAATCCTTCCCTTTGCTGGCAGATACAAATCGATTTTTTTTAGAAGCAGGTGCTATTCCTGCAGTTGCATGGCTCGATGGTACGAGTGAAGGTGAGCAGGACATGGAAAGACTTCTGGAAGTTGCAATGAACAGCGGTGCGGCTGCTATTAATATTATTCCGGGCCGAAATTACACGCCGGGCGTTAAAGACGAAAAATTAAAAAATTTATACAATATCGTGGATTTGGCTGAAAAACTTGATTTACCTGTTCTTGTTGGTACGGAGATGAACGTCCCGGGTCAGAAGTTCGTGGATTCTTTCGACTCACAGGAGCTTTCACCTTTAGTTCCGGTTTTCCTGAAAGGTGCAAATATTGTTTATGCTCATTCGGTTTTACAGCGGCAGTGCGGCTTAGGTTACATCAGCCGGTGGGCGAATGAAAATTTTGAGAACGCGAAACAAAAAAACGAATTCTTCGAAAAGCAATTACTAAAGACACAACATGCAGTACAATTGAGCGGGCCTGGTAAGCTCATTTTGAATAAGTCCAAAGACATATTCCCTCCGGCCGCGCATCAAATTCTTTGCAAAGTGGAAGCTGTCGGTCTTTGTTTTTCCGATTTGAAATTCTTAAAGCAATTTTCCTTTCATCCGCGAAAAGGCAGGATACTTTCGGGTATCAATCCTGAAATTCTCGAGCAAATACCAAGCTATGTCCCCGGTGACTCGCCTGCCGTTCCGGGACATGAGACAGTTATCAGGATAGAAGCAGCCGGGCCGGGTGTGGAAAAATTCAAGACGGGGCAGCGTTATCTTGTTCAAACCGATTATCGCTGGCTCACTACCGATAATTCCAACGCAGCGTTGGGTTATAATTTCGAGGGCGCATTGCAGGAATACGTTTTAATGGACGAGCGGATCATCACCTCACCTGAAGGTGACCCGATGCTCATACCTGTTTCGGAAAATCTTTCTTGTTCTGCCGTTGCGTTAGTTGAGCCATGGGCTTGCGTAGAAGACGCTTATGCAGGCAGTGAGCGAAGAAACCTTAAAACTAATGGTAAAACGCTGATTGTGGCAGATATGCAATTAGCAGAAGGGATTTTACAGGAATTGTTTAGTCGATACGGAAAGCCTGCCCGAATTACATGGATTTCAGGATACCTGCCGCCTGATAATTTGGGAGAAAGTTTTGAAAAAACCGCAGACGTTTCACAGGTTGATGATAACAGCTATGATGATATAATTTATTTCGGTTCAGATGTCGAAACAGCGGAAGATTTATTTATAAAGCTTGCTGCGCATGGTCTTTACAATATAGTTCTCTGCGGCGGCTCATTTTCAAGAGAAGTTAACGTGCCGGTTGGCAAGGTTCATTATAGCTACATTCGTATAATCGGAACACAGGGAAAAAATCCGGCGCAATCTTACGATTACATCCCGGTAACGGGTGAAGCTCGGCCAGGTGATAAAATCAATATAGTTGGTGCGGCCGGTCCGATGGGACTTATGCACGTAGTGCGAAATATTTGTCACGACATTGCGGGCTTGAGCATATTTGCGGGTGACATTGATGATGCCCGTCTGGCCAGGCTGACAAAAATAGCAGAGCCTCTGGCTAAAAAAAATCATGTCGAATACAAGCCGTATAATTCTAAAAAGGAAAAGACAAACTCTTGTTTCGACTATACAATATTGATGACACCAATGCCAGAACTTGTTTCTGAATCGATACTGGCTGCTTCTGAAAATGGAATTATAAATATTTTTGCAGGTATCCCCGCGACTGTTTTTGCAGGCATCGACCTGAATGCTTATATAAAGAAGAAATTATATTTTATAGGTACGAGCGGCTCGACTATCGAGGATATGAAAACTGTGCTGATTAGAGTTGAAGCAGGTAAGGTTGATACGAATACGAGCGTAGCCGCAATAAGCGGCCTGGACGGCGCTGTCGAGGGTATCCGCGCTGTTGAAAACCATTCGATACCAGGGAAGATTATCGTATATCCAGCTTGTAAAGGTTTAGGTCTGATTACCCTGGAAGAATTAAACGTAAAAATGCCTGAAGTTGCCGCAATGTTAAATAATGGATTATGGACAAAACAGGCAGAGCAAAAACTTCTTGAGAAATATGGGAAAATATAAAATGCCGAAAGCTGTAAAAATAAAGCAGTTACCTGTTGAGAAAATTACATCTATTAAACTTGCAATTCGCAAGGCTTTTTTTGGTTCTACTGGAAAATATGTACCAGTCAGTTTTTCTCCACCTGATAAAATGACTGCAAATTTCCGGACAAGACAGAAATCTGTTAAACTCCTCAAGGCAGGTACACTGACTTCTGATGAGCTTGTATATGCAAATGGTAAGCCTGTAATGCTTGAAAAAACCGATTCTGCTTTTATCGCAGAAAAAATTAAAAGACTAATCGACAAAGGCCAAAAACATCCGGCAGCATTTCTTGTTAAAGGTGTCGGGCTGTTCGTAGCTGCTGATATAAAATTCGCACCTGTTACCAATAAAATTGTTACAGAACCGCCCTGTACCAATGTGATTCAGGACGAGCCTGTTGGCATATTGCAGAACAGAATTGCAATTGTCACCGGTGCAGGAAGCGGTCTTGGTAAAAGTATCGCTGTCGGCCTGGTACGTACCGGAGCTATGGTGGGTTTTATGGATATCGATGAGAAAGCAGCAAAGCAGGCATCAGAAAAAATATTAGACGAGCTGCCTAACGCTCGAACTATGGTTATAAAGTGTAATGTCACTGATGAAAAAGAAGTTGATAAAGCATACGAAAGAGTAATGGAAAAATGGGGTGGTCTTGACATACTTGTAAATGCGGCAGGTGTTGCACCTGCGGGTCCGCTTGTTGATATGGATGTAAATAAATGGCATCTGGCACTTGAAATAAATCTTACCGGATATTTTCTCATGGCAAAAGCCGCTGCTAAGATTATGATAAAACAGGGCATGGGAGGCAGCATAATAAATCTCAGCTCGAAATCAGGCCTTGCCGCGAGTAAAGATAACACTGCTTATAATGCCACAAAAGCAGGTGAAATTCATATGGCGAGGGGCTGGGCTTTGGAGTTTGGACAATATGGAATAAGGGTAAATTCCGTCTGTCCCGGCAACGTGTTCGATGGCTCGAAAATATGGAATCCGGAATATATAAAGATATGTGCGAAAAAGCATCACATAAAACCCGAAGAAGTTATTCCATATTACATCGCGCAGACGGCGCTCAAGCTCGAAATAAAGGGACAGGACATAGCTGATTCCGTAGTGTTCCTGTGCTCCGACAAGGCAAGAGCTATTACAGGCCAGACAATCGTTCCCGATGCAGGACAGGTAATGGTTAGATAGAATGAAATTTTTTAGGCTTCAGAAATAAGCCTGAGCGATTTAAACTTGACTGCAATTGATTCATCCTATATTTTAAGATAAGCATTTTAACTTGCACAGCATTTACAAATGGTAGTTTCTCATTTGCAATTTATAAAGTTTGGAAGTTTCTGCGATAAATAGTAATGGCTGATACAGTTCAGGGAATACTGAAAAATATTAACAAGCTGCAATTCGTAGTCAGGACTGCCGACAAGTTCTTTCAGTCCGGGAAAAACGAGGTGCTTGTTCACCCAAACCTGCTGAAACAGTTTACACTTTCAGAAGGCGTCTCTATTACAGGTCAAACTGAGCTTAACAAAGGCCGCACCAGGCTGATATCCATCGAAACTCTCGGCGGCATGACTCCCGAAGAATTTTACAAACGCCCGAATTATGCCGATTTAACTGCAATTGACCCGCACGAAAGATTCGACTTAGGCAGCAATGGCCAGGAAAGCATGAGAATAGTCGATCTAATCGCACCGATAGGCAAAGGCACACGCCAGTTAATCGTCTCGCCCCCCAGAGCTGGAAAAACAGTTATGCTCGAACAGATGGTTCACGCGATTAATCACTGCTCGCCTGACAGCCGCGTTATTGTCCTGCTCGTGGACGAGAGACCTGAGGAAGTAACCAGCTTTCGGAGAGCGGCGGGAAATGCCGAAATTGTCGCAAGCACAAGCGACCACAGCGCCAATGAACACGCCGAGCTTACCGAGCTGATACTGGCCCATGTGCAAACCGAGCTTGAATGTGGCCATGAGATTGTTTTAATGATAGATAGTCTTACGAGAATAGCAAGGGCATTCAATAACAGGACACGAGGCAGAAATACGCCTCGGCATCATACCATGAGTGGCGGACTCGAATCGGGAATTCTCGAAATTCCCCGCCGTCTTTTCGGACTGGCACGAAATATTGAAAATGGAGGCTCGATTACAATTATAGCAACATGCCTTATCAGCACAGGCTCACGAATGGATCAGTTGATTTTCGAGGAGTTCAAGGGAACGGGAAACAGCGAAATAGTTCTCGACAGGTCTCTTGCTGAAGCGAGAATTTTCCCGGCAATCGACATCCCTTCCAGCGGCACACGCAAGGAAGCAAAGCTTTACAACCAGAACGAAAACAAGGGACTCGCAACTCTCCGACGCGTCTTATCCAACTACCACACAAAAGAAGCCGTGAACGCTCTTTTCCTGCTCCTGAAAAAATATCCAACGAACAAAGAATTCCTAAAAAGCATGTCCGCCGGAGATTAATTTTTTAGCCACAGGATTAACCAGTTTTGTCAAATCTTTATTTATTATATTTGCATTTTACAGGAAGATTTGTATTTTGCTGGAAACATTAATATTTTACTGATTAAGCGAATTTATTAACTTTTTTGAGGCTGAACTAAAATTTTTTCAAAAAAATGCAACCTTTTTGTATCTTTGACGTCTTAACTATACAGATAAAGTGTTTCTGCGCTGAATTCGTGAGCGTTGGGGCCGAATTGTTGACAGAATATTGAATGGAGACTTAAAATGAGAAAACATGTAATTTTTGTAGCTATGGCGGTTTTTTTTGCTTCTACTGTAACTTATGCTCAGAAAAATTCGTTTAGTGTGGACCAGATGCAGGAAATGATGTTTGGAGTTTCCACGCTCAAAGGAGTCGAGGAAGTTTATCCGCAGGTGCAGATAGAAGTTCTCGAACCAACTGCAACACAACTAAGCTCCTCTTCAAAAATTGGAACATTAGTTCGGAACGATATTCATGAACTGGTTGTTCAGGCTTTACAGAAAGCAGGCATAAAAATCGCAAAAAGTTCCGGAATCGGCACAGAAAAAATGCCCCTTAGCCTGAATATAACGGTTTTTATAAAAGTCGCAATAGCAGATCCGCCAGCTTATGATGTATTTATATATACTGAAGCTCTTCAGTCAATAATACTCGAGCGAGACAACTCCATACGTTCTGTTTCGCGCACATGGCCAATGATACCGATGGGTTTATCTACCCGAAATATGTTTATGCTCAGTCCGTCGAAGCTGGAAGATATGGTAAAAGAAGAAGTAAGCAAGCAGGTTGACGTTTTCATAAGTGACTTTGTTAAAGCAAATCCGAAACCTGTCACTCGAAACTCAGAAGGTATCGATATAGATGCTTTAAAAAAGACGCTGTCCATGGAAACACCTGAGCTTCGCAGTACGTTCAGAGTCAGAGATGAAAACGCACAGCTTCAGGCTATAAAGCAGCTCGAATCGGCAGGTTCAGAAGAAGCTGTAGAGGTTCTGCTGGACTGCCTGACAAGTGACAAAACAGATTGCAAGCTTAAACAAAATGCTCTTACTGCTCTTGGGAGGATTGGAACGGAGCCTGCAATTGAAGCGATTAAGAAATTCGATACATGGAGCCGGAAGCGATATACTGAGCCGCAACAGTTTAAGATGGGTCGTCAGGAATATGCGATAGACCATTTCCAGTCCTCTGATGTGCGGCCTCTTGCACAGGTAAAAGATAAGGATAATAAAACCTGGGCAATTATAATATTGAGTCGTTATGGAGGGCTTGATTTATGGTTGACATCATTACTTGAGAACGATTTATGGTCTGAGCCGATTTTTCTGAACTTGCCTGATTTTCCCGGGCTTTCAATGTCAAGGACAGAAAGAGAAAAAGCGATTGGTAAATTACAGGTCGAAGGTGATATACTTAAGGTTGTATACAATAATGTAACGTACGAAACACGAATAAGCAATCAGCTTAAAGATATAGATAAAGATGGATTGCCTGATATTGTCGAAGCGAGATTTCTAACTGACGCGAAAAATCCCGATTCGGATGGAGACGGTATTGCCGATGGAAAAGATTCAAATCCTTTAACACCAAAACAAAAGGATGTCAATGATACAATGGAAATCCGCCAGGCGGTTTTTTCTGCACTTTTCGCAACTTCAAACAGTCGAAATGCTATAGTCATCGTAGATAGGGATGAATTTGCAAAACAGGAATACTACGGATTCAGCGGCGCAGTTCTTAAATCCTCAGAATCAAGACAGGGATTCGTTAACTTAACATCAATAGATATAAGGTATCAATCTGAAGATGCCGCAACAGTCTGGATTAGTGACTGGGAAGGAAATATGGCGTCCAGTGTCCATGAAGCTAAACTTAAAAAAATAAATGGAAAATGGGTTGTAATCGAATTCAGATTGACCCTAATTTCATAAAAAAACAGGAGAGTATTCAAAGGAGATTAAGCTGGATTAATATAGGAAAGCAAATTATAATACAAAGAATATATCGTGCTGCGTTTAAAGTTCAGAATGTCGCGTTGCCGCAGAACACAGTATTTAAAATACTATGTTTTTATTGAGTTTTAGATGAAAAAGTTTTTTATTATTCCTGTTGTTTTGTTTTTATGTGCAGACTTTCTGGCAGGTTGTGTTTCGAGTCCTGCACCTGAACCCGAGCCTAAATCTTCGGAACAAATAGCACAGGAGCAGGAAAATGCGATTTTCAAAGAAGATATTATCAAAATGCAGCAGGAAATCATAAAGCTGCGGCAGCGAATTTTCGATGATACACAAATAAAACTGGATAACGCTCAGGCGAGCCTTCTGGACCTTGCAGATGCACGACAGAAACTTACAGATGCGAAAATTAAACTGGATGAGCTTCAGGAAAGAGAAGACCTGAAAGTAGAGGAGCTGCAAAATCTATTTCAATTTTATGTTAATATAAAAGATAAAATGACCGAGCAGCTCGAAACAGGCAAAGGCAGGTATAAAGAGCTTTATGAACTGGAGATAGCACTCATGGAAACAAATATTCGTTTGTCAGAGGCTATCCATAAAATCAAACAACAATAATTCCTTATTCTGCAGCCTGTTTTATATCAGGATTATTTGCTTTCCTGCTCATCTTTTTGGCTTTTAACCTGGCTCAAAGCGGCCATGCCGCCAACTGCACCGAGATTCATTGTCTCTAACGCCGAGCTTGGAACGATTATCATCGAGCCTTTTTCCTTCAAACCTTCGAAAAGCATATTCATTCCTCTAAGATGCATTGCTCCCGGATTCGATTCGTATTGCTTTGCTGCCATTGCGAATTTTTCCGCTATCTCTGTTTCTGCGGTGCTTAAAATAATACGCGCGTGACGCTCACGTTCCGCCTGTGCTTCCTTCGACATTGCGTTTTCCAGGTCTTTCGGAAGTATAATGTCACGTATCTCGACGGATTGAATCGTAATGCCCCATGGATTGGTTTTCTCATCGAGCACTTCCTGGAGTCTTCTGCCGAACTTTTCACGATTGGTTAGTAATTCTGATAACTGGTGAGTGCCTATGATGTCACGCAATGCGGTCTGCGCCGATAGAACTATCGCGAGATAGAAACTTTCGACTTCGAGAATAGCTTTCTTGGCATCCCAGACCATCCAGAAGCAAATCGCATCGACATTTACCGGGACAGTGTCCTTTGTTAACGTGGATTCCGAGCTGAAATCTGTTGCGCGAATTCTCATATCTACGGTACGAACGACACTCTCGAAGACAGGTATGACAAAAAATATACCGGGACCTTTAAGACAATGGAATTTGCCGAGTCTTAGTACGACCGCTCTTTCCCACTGCTTTGCTACTTTGATGCCGAGACAGAAAGTGGCCGCGATTAGAATCGTTATTACTATAATATAAATATTAAATTCTATCCAGCTTCCTGTAACCAGCCTGTTAAGACCGGCTCCTGTAACTAAAACCAGAACAGTAGCAAAAACAGCAACCCAATTAAGTGATATTAACTCGCTTTCATACGGTGAAGATGAATTATACTCATGAGTCAGTTTCTCAAGTACGGCTTTGCTTTTTCGTTTCTCATTCATTTTCAATTCTCCTTTGCATGTGTTCGTATATTTCTCTTAAAGTAAGATTATATTGCTGTCCGCGAGCGACAAGCTCGTCACATATTTGTCCAAGCATACGGTCTTTTTCAAAATCGGTGATTTCAATTTCCTTTTCTGAGACAAAAGTGCCGGTACCTTGTTGAGTATCAAGAACACCGAGTATTTCCAATTCAGAATACGCTTTTCTCACGGTATTTGGATTTATTTCCAATTGTACTGCAAGGTCCCTGACGGTAGGTAATTGCTCGCCTGGTAAAAGACGTTTGGATGCTATTCCATAACGAATCTGGTCAACAATCTGGCGATAAAAAGGCACACCGCTTTTGATATCCAGCTTAAATACAAACATTTAAAACTCCAAATTTTATCTTAATGCTATTACTATATAGTTCTATTGTACTATAATTATAACACATTATAATAAAGAATCAACAAAAATATTAAATAATTTATTTTTTTGCATTTTTGCCGGTGTGAATCAGCCAAAGGTTATACTGTTGTGAGTACGGGGCCTGGCTGGAAACGGAGTTTTGCCTGGCCGATTAGATAGAAACTTCCTGTGATGCAAATCAGGTCTTCTTTACTTACGGCACTGTTTGCAAGCTGCAATGCCTGGCCCAGACTCGCTGTGTACTGGCACATTTTGCCACATATTTCGTTGTACAAATCAGCTAAATCTGATGGTGAAGCCGCTTTGGGTGAGTTGCTTCTTGTAAAAATGACTTTATCTGCGCCGTATTGCAACTCTTTGAGCATTCCAACAATATCCTTATCGTTATTGCACCCAAAAATAACCACCATCGAGTCATAAGGAATATTTTGTCCTATCGCATGTATCAAGGCGCGGATACTTGAGGCGTTGTGAGCCGCGTCTATCATTATTCTCGGGTCATGCCAGATCATTTCCATTCTGCCGGGAAGGGAAACTTTGCTAAGTCCATCTGCCGCTTTTTCATTATCAATATTATAGCCGAGCGACCTGAGCTTATCGAGCATAGCAAGAGCAAGACCACAGTTTATGGCCTGGTGTTTGCCGTGCAGGGGGACTCGCAAATGTTCAAATTTGCTCGTAGGTGTAGTCAGACAGATTCTTGTATGAGGGCCATGCTCCCGCGAGGTCTCGAATCGATGGGAAAAATCAATATCGCTCCCGGTTACAGTCAAATCGGTTTTGAATACAAGAGCCTGTGCTTTCAGCACATTCATTGCTTCAGGTTCCTGCTGAACTGTAATAACAGGCACGCCGCGTTTTAAAACTCCAGCTTTCTCCATTGTAATCTTGTCTAAGGTATCTCCAAGCTGCATCATATGGTCGATACTAAGGCTGGTTATGCCGATCACTTTTGGCTGGATTACATTAGTACTATCGAGCCTGCCGCCTAAACCAGTTTCAATAATCGCGATATCAACTGCTTTATCAACAAAATACATGAAAGCTATTGCAGTAAAAATCTCGAAAAAGGTAGGGGGATCGGTTTTTGAGAGTTTTTCGACCGGTCCATAAATTCTGTTAAGCAAATCCC
>CAYSHS010000063.1:0-13337 GCA_964430845.1 uncultured Pirellulales bacterium
AGCAAAGTCGAAGGAGTGGCCTCTGTGGCTATGCTCTTTGAAAAAACAAAGCCAAATGTATCGTATTGTGTATTGCGTCGTGAGTATTGCGTATTGTAAAACAAAGCCAATTTGTTCATGCTGCGTTCTGCATATTGCGTAGCGGAATTAATTTTATACCGAGCAAAAGCAATGTAAGTTCTTATATAATAAGTAGTTATGATTATTTTAGGTGATTTTAGTAAAAGAGTCGCCTGGTTTTGTGATGCGGCCGTGGATGAAAGTTTTAAATTTATGAGGTATGAGCTTCACTGGTGGTAAATAGAGATGCTGTTAATAACGCAGTCCTTAGACATCGTATAGGGCTTAGCGATACGATATGCGGAAGTATCAGTCGAGTTGTATTTCCTGCTATTTAAGCAGGTATATAGTTGTCGTAGATGGAATATATCCAGGTGCTTGTCGAGCTTTAGCCAGACAAAAAAAGGGGAGGAACATTGACAATTCGATGATTAGAAGCTAAATTAAACGAAAGTTTTTATTGTTAGATGATAAATATTAGGATTTAATTTTGCAAACTCATCAGTCTTTACAAATCGAAATCGGCTCAGGGCAGGACTCGAAGTCGGGAACCAGTCGGAATATCAATACAGTAGTTTTTGACCTTGACGATACACTTTATGATGAAGTTGATTACTGTAAGAGCGGGTTTGCTGCTTCTGCTGTTTTTCTGGAAGAGATGATTGAAGATATACCGGCGGAGGATATTTTCAGTGTTTTTTGGGAACAATTCTGCACAGGCAACCAGGCACGAACTTTTAACGGTGCACTCGAAAAGCTCGAAATTGATTATAACGATGAGCTTATCGAAGAGCTGGTCAAGGTTTATCGGGAGCATAAGCCGCAGATAAAGCTTCCCCCCGATAGCCTTGCGGTTCTGAAGCATCTGAAAAAAAAATATACTTTGGCGCTGCTAACGGATGGTTTTCTGCCTGCTCAAAAGCTGAAAGTTCAGGCTCTGAAAATAGAAAAATTCTTCAGTTGCATAGTCTATACCGAGGAGCTTGGCAGAGATTACTGGAAACCATCGCCTGCCGGTTTTGAAAAGGTACTGGATACTTTACAAATCAAGCCTGAAAATGCGGTTTATATCAGTGATA
Organism: uncultured Pirellulales bacterium; assembly: GCA_964430845.1. Classification (GTDB taxonomy): domain Bacteria; phylum Planctomycetota; class Phycisphaerae; order Sedimentisphaerales; family Anaerobacaceae; genus JAFGPS01. Next base: position 1,140 of record CAYSHS010000063.1, read on the forward strand.
ATGAAAAAAAGGATTTTATCGCTCCAAACAGCCTGGGTTTTTTGACTATCCAGTTAATTCGTGATGCTCATATTCATATATCAAGCAGTCAGAAGCCGGGATTTTCGGCACAGCATGTAATAAAAAAAATCAGCTTAATTCCTGACCTCCTGGAAAAGTATTCAAAATAAGTTTGACACAGGAAAACTGTATATAAATTCAGTTTTTGGCTATTTTCTGACATTTCTGTCGCAAAAAAGGCTGATTTGTGCGGCTTTTTTGTTGACTTTCAAAGCGATACAAGAGATAATATAGTTCTAAACAGGCTTATTTGGGTGTTAGGGTGATTTGAATTTTTGTGAGGAGTTTATATTATGCCGGCAACCAGGAGAAAGCAGAGCAACGCTATGCTCTACACTCTTATCTTTTTTGTTGGACTTTGCATTGTTGCAATAGTAGTAGCAGTATTCTATTACGTCAAAGCAGAAGAGCACAGAAATGTACGTGAACAGCTTAAATCAGATTTGGAAAAATATGCATCAGAGGACGAACAGGGGGAAGTAGGTTCGGTAGTCGGGTCTCCGATAAATCGTTCGACTTCATATCTTGGAACTATGATAAAACATCTTGATGATGCAGTATGTCTTATCGTTGGTGGTGAGCCTGAATCGACTTCAGCGGAAGTAAAAGTTAATGATGCGAAATCCAAGGCTGCAAGTATGCTAAAAGAATCGGAACCTTATATAGGTTACAGGGATCCGAACCTTACCGGCCTTACCCAGGTCATCACAGCGCTAACACAAAAACTGCAGCAGACGATAGATTCGAAGGCACAGGCTCAGAAGACTCTTGAAACTACTATTGCCGATTTCAAAAAAACACAAGATACTAACCTTGAAGCATACCAAACTCTGTTAGAAGAAAAAGACAAGCTAAGGAAAGATTTTAACGATGTAAAAAGGGATTACGATGAGCTTTATGATTTACAGAAAAAGACAACAGACGAGCAGGTTCTTTCTCTTCAAGACCAATTGGATCGGGAAAAAGCTAATCTTAGAACCGTAAACGACCAGCTTCTTGAAAAACAGGCGATACTATCAGAGACCCAAAACATGCTGGCAGCCGCAAAGGAAGCACTTGCTGAATACGGTAAACCAAGACAGGATTCTATGGCATATATACCCGACGGGAAAATTTTATCTGTCGATAACGAAGCGAAAATTGCTTATATAAATCTTGGAAGCAACGACCATGTATATCGTGGTCTGACTTTTGCCATCTATGACAAAGGAGCTTATATAGGAGAAGAAGGCCAGGATAAGGCTGAAATCGAGATTTTCGACATAGCAGATACCTATTCAGCGGCCCGGATAATTAAGTCTGCATTAAACAGACCTATATTAAAGGGTGATGCGGCGGCTAATTTAATTTGGGACAAGAAGAAAATAAACGAATTCGTAATAGCGGGTGATTTCGATCTTAATGACGATGGATATTCCGATTTCGATGCTGCGGCAAAAATAAAGGCAGTCATCGAAAGATGGGGTGGTAAAGTTACCGATAAAATATCAATCGAGACAGACTACCTGATTCTCGGCGAACAGCCGCAGATACCTGAGCAAAAACCCACTCTCGAAGAGCAGGAGATGGACCCAACTGCATTACAGCGATACGAGGTGGCGTTAGAAAAACTTAACCGGTACAACGATTTAGAGAACCGGGCAATATCTCTTTGGATACCCATATTCACCTATGAAAAATTTCTTCACCTGATTGGTTATACGGCAAAAACAGGACAGGCAGGTGCTTTCTAAAAGGGATTTACGCCTATCGAGGCAATATAAATCTCCCCGGTATATTGTAAAGCCTGCTTCGAGGTAAAACCTTTTTTGAGAGCAGCGAAAGTTACCGTATAATTTGCTTTTACAGCAGCACCGAGCACATGGCCCGTATTACAATCCAGTCCCGATGGAATGTCAACTGCAAGCACAGGGCAATTTAGAGTATTTATCGTTTCGATTATTTTCTTATAGCCATTCTTAACCTGGCCGGCTAATCCAGTTCCTAAAAGGCTGTCAACAATCATATCTGCATTTGAAGCTAAATTTTCTATCTGATTTACAACATCGAGTGCTTCCGGATTGATTTGCTCAACAACCTGATTTAGCGAAAATAAAATATCAAGATTAATCCTTGCGTCACCCTTTATTTTGCCCTGATCTCCGAATGTCGCTACAACAACTTTATAGCCGCTGTTTCCCAGGTGTCTTGCAATTACATATCCATCGCCGCCATTATTTCCCGTACCGCAAAAAATGCAGACTTTTGGTTTAGCAGCTTGCTTTAATTTCTCTTTAATCAACTCGGCGCAGCTTCGTCCGGCGTTTTCCATCAATACAGCTCCAGGGACTCCGATTGTATTTATCGCCCAGGCATCAAAAGCACGAGACTCTTCCCTTGTCATCACAACATATTGTTTGTCTTGTGAATATTTTTCCATAAAGCAATATTATATTTCGAAGTCGGCTTATGTCAATTGACATAAAAACCTTTTGCCATTACAATTCTATAAAAATAATAGTTTCTTGTTTCAGGATTATGTTCAGAATTAAATATGAAGATATTATTAACAAATGATGATGGAATTTTCGCACCGGGTTTGGCTGCGATTTACAAAGAATTAGTCGAAATCGGAGAAGTAACTGTCGTAGCTCCGTCTGACAGCCGCTCGGGCGCGAGTCATAGTGTTACTTTTCAACGTCCATTATTGTGCAATAAAGTAAACATAAATGACTTATTTACAGGCTACAGCGTGCAAGGCTCACCTGCCGATTGCGTCAAGCTCGCTGTTATGGAATTGAACAAAGAACCTTTTGGCCTGGTCGTTTCAGGTATCAATAACGGTGCAAACGCGGGTATAAACGTTTATTACTCAGGAACAGTTGCGGCAGCGATGGAAGGTGCGTTTTTAAGAATACCTTCTGTTGCATTGAGTCTTTCCTTCGAGGAACCAATGGATTTTGAAAAAGCGGCATGCTATTTTATCCGGATACTTAAAAACCTTCTCCCGATAAAAAAGGGAGAAGTAATAAATATTAATATTCCGCATCTATCGAAGGGCAATCCGAAAGGAATAATGGTTGTACCTCAATCAAGCAATGGATTCGACGAAAGTTTTATCAGCCAGAAAAATGAGCTTGGACAAACCGAGTTTTTACTAACCGGTAAATTACATCGCAGTGACGACAGTCCCTCAGATATAAGAGCCTTAGAGGAAGGATTTATAACAGTAACAGCCTTGACGCCTGATATGACACATAAACGCAACACAGAGCGGCTGAAAGAAAAATTAAGCGACTTTAGTATATAAAAACTGTTTTACGGGACATGGACATGTTTAATTTTTTTGAACAACCCTGGACAATGCTGGGAATCGCAGTAATTGTCTTATTCGGAATATTAACATATCGAAGTGTTGTTCCTGAAAAACGACACGCCTGGCAATGGCTGATACCAATGCTGATAGCCGCAATAGCTTTCGGAACAGATGCTCTCGTAAAAACTGACTCAGAAAAAATAGAGGACATCATAGATACAGGAATAAAGGCAGTTGAAACGGAGGATTTCAACACTATGAAGGCTTATATTTCAGATGAATACCGCGATTCTTTTCATAGCTCGAAAGAACAGCTGCTCGAACATGTCCAGCGTGAATTACCAGGAAATATAATTGAAAAAAGCAAAAAGACAAGCTCCTTAATCACAGTTTCAGGAAATAAGGCGCAAGTATATCTATTTATGCGGATAACGTTAAATAAAGACAGCGAATTCTCGCAATTATATAATGCTTCCTTCTTTCAGATAAAATTAGATATTGATTTTATAAAGCAAAATAACCAATGGCTTATTAACAACATTGAAATTAGCTCGGTCAATCTACAGCCCGTCCGATGGAATGATATTAGATAGACCTATATTTCTTAAGTTTTTACTATTTATTTCAACTCAACTGCCCTTTTAGGCCATACTCAATTCATGTTTGGCTGTATAAGCATGGAAGGAAACACATCCTGCGAACAAACTACAAAAGTCGCAATATAAAATAGCCGATAGGAGGAGGGTGAAGATTATATAATCTGTTTTTAGAGATTGAAAGTTATGTTTCTTAAATTAAACAAATTCAGATTGCCCTTGAAGCCGAAGTTATACATAATCGACTGGTATCCAAGTAATCGAAGCTGTATAAACAAAGGCTCTCGAAAATTCAAATCCCAGCAGATGCCGCCTTTAATGGTTCGCAAGGCAGAATGGCGCAGATAAACCTGCATATTTCACCATAAAGTTATCACCCCGCTGCTGCGGCTCATATCTTGCTGTTTCGTCGCCGGGGCGGGCGCAGCAGTTACGGTTAAGTGCCGCCGGAGAGGCCTCCTGAGACTATGAAGGCCATTGCCTGAGAGCTTTCTATTTCGAGAGGCTCGATTACATCTTTTGGAAAAAGCAGCACGTTGCCGGCAAAGTTGTAAGATTGCGGCATATATACTGCAACATATTCCGACAGGCCAAGATTTTCGAGACTATCCCTCGTAACAAATCCGACAATCTTTGCGTTCGAGCCTGGGCCTATCGCGGCCAGCACGGGTTTGTCAAAACTCTTTTTATCCCCCGCAAATGCTTCGAGAATGTCCTTGACTGCTGAATATAACAATTTGATGAGAGGCAAACCTGTAAAAATCCTGTCGATAAGACTGAAAATTCTTTTTCCCAAAAAATTCGATGCGAAAAAGCCAATTACAGTAATTATCACAACTGTTGACAATATTCCGACACCAGGCACATCGAAAAAAGGAAGCAGCTCATTAATTGTCGAGTCCAATGTTGTAAATGCCCAAAATAGCAGAAATATCGTCAATGCAATTGGAACGAAAACAAGCAAACCTTTGATAAAATAGGAAATGATTTTTTTCATAGTGTATTTTCCTCAAATTTAACAAAAAAATTCAAACTTTGACAGCGTTAATTTTAAAAGCACTCTGAACTGATAGAAATTATCAAATCTGTCATAGAATTACAAGCTCTATAAAAACTTTATATTTTAAAGGTATTCGAAAATATACACATTCGGATGTTTTTTTTTCGGAAAAATTAATAAAAAATTGAATGATTATTCGGGCATCTCGTGCGTTCTTTATTATAATAAGACGCTATGAATGCTGTTAGAGTGGAAGTTTGATGGTATCTTATAGTTCTTGGTTCTGTGTTCGGAGTTCCGTGTCATGGGCTTCCAGCCCATGAATGTATGGCCAGGATAGCAATGATGTGTGATGCCTAACGTGGAACGGTAAAGGAGAAATCGATGGATCCATTAATGATTTATGGCTTGATAACGGTGGTATGCGGGATAATCCTGTTCTTTATGGCGATTCTCGGCCACGATATCGATTTGGACGCGGATGTTGACATCGATATCGACACTGATGTTGATGTAGGAGGCGTGGACGCTTCAGACGCAGGCGGGCCGGGTATATTCAGCCTGAAACTGATTATGATTTTTATGATAGGCTTCGGAATCTGCGGCTTTATTTCCGCTTATCTCAAATGGTCTGTGCCGCACATTGTCGTGGCGCTTATCGGAGGCTTTACAATCTGGTTTATCTGCTATAATGCCCTTTGCTGGCTGTATAACCAGCAGTCAACAAGCCAGGTAAGCAGCGCTTCTTTTGCAGGAAAAGAGGCAAAAGTAACTGTTCCAATACCAAAGGGAGGCACAGGAGAGATTTACTCGAAAATTAAGGGCACTGAAAAAAGTATTTACTTAAACGCACGTTCCAAAGAGGCGGATAAAGAATTTAAAAAAGGAGATGTGGTAATAATAGAATCTGTCGAAGGAAATAACGCTACCGTGAAATAGCCCGGCTTCTTCAAGATGTGTCATCGAAAGATGTTTAAAATATGATTAAAGATACTTAAATTTAACTTTCATAATTTTTAGAGACAGGAAAGGAGAATCATTATGGATCCAGGAGCAGTGATTATTATTGGAATAGGTGTAGTCGGCATATTGGCGGCGATTATGATTTTCGCCAGGAACTACATAAAAGCTGAGCCTAACGAGGCGCTTATTTTCACAGGAAGACGAGACCCTGCGACAGGAAGAGGATGGAAAGCTGTCGTTGGCGGTGCCAAGTTCAGAATCCCGGTATTGGAAAGAGTCAACAGAATTTCGCTCGAGACATTGAACCTTCCTGATGTCACTGTCGCCAAGGCATGGTCCAAGGAAGGCGTTCCCGTGACAATCGAAGCTGTTGCGAACGTGAAAATCGCGAGCGAGCCTGAGCTTCTTGCAAAAGCAGTAGAGAGATTTCTCGGAGCACACCCGGAGCGAATCAAGCAAATTATTAAAGAAACGCTTGAAGGGCAGCTTCGTGACATTATCGGTGTCCTGACAGTCGAACAATTATACCAGCAGCGAGATATGTTCGTGCAGAAAGTGCTCGAACAATCCGGCGATGAGCTTGCTAAAATCGGTGTGATTATAGATATTATCAATATACAGGACATTCGCGATGAAAAAGGCTACCTCGAAGCACTCGGAAGAAAAAGAACAGCAGAAGTTATCAGGGACGCCCTCATAGGCGAAGCAGAAGCCAACAGGGACGCAATGAAACGCTCCGAAACTGCAAAGAGGGAAGGCGAGGTGGTAAGAGCCGAGCAGGAAAGACAAATCGCAGAAGCGGAAAAGAACCGCGATGTCGCGAAACAGGAATACCAGGGTGAAACTCTCGCTGCAACAAAGACTGCACAACAGAAAGGTCCATTTGCGGAAGCTCATGCAAGGCAGGCTGTTGTTATCGAAGAGCAGAAAGTTCTCGAAGAGCAGCAGAGAGCCAGGGAGAAAGTCGAAGCGGCCAGAGCCGAAGCGGAAGAGCAAAAATACAAGGCGGAAAAAGTTGTACCGGCGGATGCTGAAAGACAGGCAGCTATTTTGCAGGCCGAAGGCCAGGCTGCCAAAATCCTGAAAGTAGCAGAAGCAGAAGCAAAAGGCATACAGTTGAAAATGGAAGCTGAGGCCGAAGGTCTAAGGAAGAAAGCTGAAGCATGGAACACCTATGGAAAAGCGGCACAGCTCAACCTGTCACTGGAAGCTATTAAAGCAGTCGCGCAGGCAGGCGCCGATTCCATCGGGCAGATTCATTTCGACAAGGTAGTAGCTCTCGACAGCGGCTCTGATGGTGACGGCGCCGTAAACAGGATGATGACTGCAGCTCCGTCGGGTCTTGTGAAATTCATCGAGCAAATGAAAGCGGCAACCGGAATCGACCTTGCAGACCTGCTCAAAGAATCTAAATCCATGAAGGATGAGCCTGCGGAATTACACCAGGCTGAAACTGAAAAAGTGGGAGCTGTAACGGATAAACGCAACAAGAACAAAAATCCCAAATCCGACATCGAAGAGTAAAATTCGCAGAATAAAAATAGACTATTTGATGCGTCTCTCGCCGGCAGCAGGTAATCTCTGCTGCCGGTTTTATCTTTATTTAAGAATCACGTTTTTCTTTTCTGGAGAAAAAATATTTCTACAAGTGCAATTATAATAATATTCGCAATAGTAATTATTCCTGTAATTGCAGGACTTCTGCACCGATTGTTCAGGCGCAAAAAATTATTGGCAAAATCCTTTCCGCCTGAATGGGAAGAAATCGTTCGAAGAAACGTGCCTTTATATAATCGCCTGCCTGATTTGCTGAAAAAACAGCTTCATGGTCTTGTGAATATATTTCTTGCCGGGAAAGAATTCGAGGGCTGCGGCGGACTTGAAATTACCGATGAAATAAAAGTTACTATCGCCTCCCAGGCATGTATGCTACTGCTCAATCGCAAAACATCCATTTTCAAAAAGCTTCATACCATTCTCGTTTATCCCAATACTTATATAGCCAGGACAGTTTCATCGAATGGAATAATCACTATCGAAGGCCGCAGTATCCGCCTCGGTGAATCATGGCAATATGGCCCAGTCGTCCTCGCCTGGGACTCTGTGAGAGGAGGCACATCGAATATCCATGATACCCGAAATGTTGTTCTTCATGAGTTCGCTCATCAGTTAGACCAGGAAGATGGCGCAGCAGACGGCGCGCCTATTCTGAAAAATCGCTCAAGCTATATCACATGGGCGAGGATTCTGAGCAGGGAATATGAAAATTTGCAGAACATCGAAAAGACAGGCGCATGGTCTGTCATAGATACCTATGGAGCCACAAATCCCGCTGAGTTTTTCGCTGTAGTTACGGAAGCTTTCTTCGAAAAACCCAAACAACTTAAAAAAAAGCACCCCGAACTCTATAGGGAACTTTCAAGTTATTACAACTTAGACCCGGCTGAATGGGGATAAACCTGACCTATAAAAAATACGCAATTTAACATTCAACCGAGAATTTTCTTCACTACGCATTACTTTTATAAAAAATTTTAAGAAAAATTAAAAAAATGTGTCAATATTTTTGCCCTGACAAACGCCTTATTATATAGAGGCATATTTTTGTCTTCTAAAAGCCCGGCGGCATTTTAAACAATAGAATACAAATATACCCCAGTTTCAGGATATATTCAAAATATGCTATGTAGAAAAGTTCAGATTTTTCTGGGAAATATTGACAGAAAACCGGTTATTGTTACACTAATATTATATAGGCGAAAAACTGGCAATTAAAAATGTGGATTTAAGGGATAAGAGTTATGGAAAAGCAAAAGGGTTTCACATTAATCGAGCTTCTTGTGGTAATTGCCATTATAGCTCTGCTTCTGGGAATTCTTATACCGTCATTCCAAAGAGCAAGAAATAATGCCCGTGCCGTTGTCTGTCAGAATAACCTGAAGCAGCATGGAACACTATTAGCATTGCAAGCTGAAGAGAATCAGGGGCGTCTCTTTAGTCTAAGTGGTGATGTTAATGATTATTATATATGGAAAGGAGATTATTTACATGATGCAGATAATTCTAAAATTCGCTTTTGTCCGATGGCTAAAAGAAAAGGTAATCGTCCTTTTCCTAATCCAATCGAAATGAGAAAATGGCTGGACGGTTTTCCAAATTTAAAGGGAACTCCGATAATTGCCTCACACGGCAAAACTTTTGGTTCAGCTTTTGAATCATGGGAGATAATAACGTATGCGGATAGCAACAGCTCTATTACTAAAAGCGGAAGCTATGGAGCAAACTCTGCTTTTGTTGACCCATTTATGAGCAACATCAAGTTAACTTGGGATGAATTTGCTGCATATTCCGCAAAAGGACAATCTAATATTCCTATATATCTTGATTCTGCTTTACCTCATAGCATATTTGTATGGGAAGGCCAGAAACCTCCTGCAACAGAGGAAGAAACAAGCTGCTGTATTAACAGGCACGATGGCGGTGTGAATTGCCTGTTTCTTGATTGGTCAGTCAGAAAGGTCGGACTAAAGGAACTTTGGAAACTGAAATGGACACCGAAATTCGATACAAATGGTCCCTGGACTTCGGCAGGCGGCGTAAAACCGGAAGACTGGCCGGAGTGGATGAGGGGGTTTAAGGATTACTGAAAGAATACAGAACACAGAACACAGAATACAGAATACTGAATACTGAATACTGAAGTTTATATCATTAAGAATTATTTTTTCTCTGAGTACTCTGTACTACTATCCGTAAATTTCTTGTTTTTTTGCGTATTTTTTGAATTATGGATATATAACTTTATTTTAGATAAAGACTTACATTCTTGTTTGAAGCGTTTGAATTTTGATATTGTTTAGGATTTCGGATTTAGAGTTTTGGTTGCGGCTCTGCCGCGACAAGTGCTCTGTGGCAAGAAATAAGAAAAAAAATGAATTTAAAACAAGGAGAATTATTATGAATAAAAAAGGGATTTATGAGGTGTGTTAATACTCTTAACGGTGTCTTTATTAAAATAATAAAAAGGCCTGTGTGATATAGTACAGGCCTTTTCTATTGAACAAATCTTTAGTCCTACTGGATAACATTATCGTCCGGCGGAGGTACATTATCGTCCGGGGGAGTTATATTATCATCCGGCGGTATTACATCTGGAGGAATGTTATCGTCCGGCGGAGTTATATTATCATCCGGGGGAGTTATATCCGGGGGAATATTATCGTCCGGAGGAGGTACATTATCGTCCGGGGTGGTTATGTCATCATCCGGAGAAGTTATTTCCGGCGGGATATTGTCATCCGGTGGAGTAATGTTATCATCTGCAACAGTTGTATTGTCTGTCTGGGTAACAGTACCGGCCGGCTGAACATACAAGCTCAATTGAGCTATTTGCTGGAAGCCCGGAGATAATTTAGAAATATCAACGTTCTCGCCTTTTATCAACACATAGACAAATTCACAACCCGGTCCGATAACTCCGGGATCGGGTTCAAACCATGCCGTCCAGGTACCTCCTGCCGGAGATGTCGGTTTTACTTCAAGAGTTACAATCGCCGGAAAGTCCACACAGACCTCGTAAGTTACAAGAGTACTTTGAAGCAGGACCGGCGGATAGCCCGGGCTTACAACGGGTACATTATACCAGATTTCATCCTGAAGATATGGCTCGACCGGCTCGGGAGTAATTGTTCCGGCTTGTTCGTAAGCACCCATATCGACAATAGAATCTTTTATTCGAGCATTTTTTCCAAGGTCTATCGGAAGCTGCTCAGAGATATTGCCATCCTTATCAAGGTCGGCTTTATCTCCTGGAAGCAGCAGGTTTTTACCTTTATCAATACAAGGTGAGGTTTTCTTTAGATTGTAGTCGCCATTTATCCACTGCCCCTCGATGCTTCTCTGACCCGGATTAACAAATTGCGGATTTTTATTAATATTACCTGTGCCTGTCCATCCTCCCTGCACATCGCTGTAAGAAACAAAAACAGTTTCCGGATGGTTGGTCAGAATCTCATCGCCGCCGTTATAGAGAATACTGTTGGCGACAACAAGATTACTGTCCGGAGGTGATTTCCACAGATAGCTTGTTATGGCTTTTCCTGCAGAAGCAGAAGTTCCGGCGGAATTATCTGCTATCGTACAATCCTGGATAGTGAGATTTCCGCCGAGGTTATGAATTGCCGAGCCTCCTGTGGTTTGAGCCTGAGATGCAACGTTGCCAGTCATGAGGCAATTGGTCATATCTACTTTACTTGCATAGCTGTAAAGTCCCCCGCCGTATATCCTGGCGTTATTGCCTGTTATTTTACAGTTCCACATGGAAAGTTTCGCATTTTTGCATGAAATTCCGCCTCCGAAGCCACTTACGTTACCTGAAATCGTGGTATTAACAAGCATCACATCGGAGCCATCAATATCCAGACCGGCACCGCTATTCACCAGGTCGGGTCCGTCAGCCTGGCCTGCTGTAATCAAAAAACCATCGATTTTAACAGTCCCTGTCATTCCGCCCGCAACCCTGACAACCTGGTAGCTGTTATCCTGTTTGTTGAGCAGGCCCCACAAATCATCACCATTAAGGTCTCCGCTTAATATAGTTGTGTATGTATCGACATCCTGAAGATCCGGGTCAGTATGACCAAAACCGGCACAGCTTCCGATTAATGTTACGCCTAAAGCAGGGGAAAAAGTCGCCATTTTGTCACCTTGTACCTGTGAGCCGCCGGTGTCCGGCTTATAAGTTCCCTGTGCAACAAGAACTGTATCTCCGGCAACTGCTACAGCCAGTGCATCCTGTATATTTGTGAACGCCCATTTCCATACCTTACCATTATGATATGGTCCCGGGGCATCCTTATCGACATAATAGAGCTTTCCGGCCGGAGGGCCGGTTACTATGAATGTCATATTAAAAGCAATTGAAGACTGAGTCGATTTAAATGTCCACTCGCCGGGCGCCAAAGGCCCGAATTGACCTGACAATCCGCATACAGGGTCCCAAATCAGTGCACACTGCTGAGGAGCCGGACCCTGGAACCACAACTCCACAACTTTATTTGTTTCATCAACGGAAATGGTCGGCGTGCCTCCAAGATATTGCATAGCATAGCAACTATTTACAAGCGGGCCGACTGGTCCGGAAAAGTTAATTACATCCCCCGTTGACGGCTCACACGGATCTATAGTCCAGGCATCAGGCGGATTGAGTCCGCTCATCCACGAGGCATCAGCCGCAGAGACCGCAGAGGAAATAAAGAAACTTAAAACTAAATAAAATAATACAT
>CAYSHS010000064.1:0-13295 GCA_964430845.1 uncultured Pirellulales bacterium
GATATAAAATTATTAACCCGGCTCGGATAAAAACCAAAAACATGCCTACACTCCTCAATACATACAATCATAGTTTCCTATGAATAATTTGTATCACATTTGAAGCCATCCTGTCAAGTAAAAAAACGCTCCTCCGAGCCAGCCGAAGATTATCATGCCCATGAATATACGTAATCTGTTCATAATTTCACTATATATATTTGGTGAAGTTTTTGCACGAGTTTGCCTTGAATGAAACTTCTATCGACGTATATGACCCTTTAAATAAATGTTGGTTTTTTGAAAAAACCTGTGGTTCTAAGGTAACTTTGCGATACAATACAAAGGTTACGAATAAAAAATTGTTCTGTGTTAAGGAGGCATGTTATGAAACTTACACGACGAGATTTCTTGAAAATCAGCGGAACTGCTGCGGCTTGTTTTTCTTTGGGAGGCTGTCTCGAAAGCATAACGAAGGCTGTCGGCGGTTCAAATCAGAAAAGGCCAAACATCTTGCTCATAATGGCGGACGATATGGGCTTTTCAGATATTGGCTGTTATGGCAGCGAAATCGATACACCCAATATTGACAAACTCGCAGCCAATGGGCTTCGATACAGGCAGTTTTATAACGCCGCTCGATGCTGTCCCACGCGTGCCGCACTGATGACTGGGCTATATTCACACAAGACGGGATTGGGCTGGATGACAGTCGCAGACCTGGGTCAGCCCGGTTATATCGGCGAACTGAATGATAAGTGCATTACAATCGCACAGGGTCTCAAGCCTGCCGGCTATCGCTGCTATATGAGCGGCAAATGGCACGTTGTTTTCGATAAGTACATGGAAGCTGACAGCCCAAAGGATAACTGGCCTTTACAGAGAGGTTTCGACAGGTACTATGGCGGCCTGGCCGGTGATGGAGGCTATTACAAACCGAGAGCGCTGGTACGAGATAATACAAGAATCGAAGCTCCCGATGAAAATTATTATTATACAGATGCTATCGCGGATAATGCAGTCGAATTTCTGAACGACCATTACTCGACGTACAGCGATGAGCCTTTCTTTATGTATGTTCCATTTTATTCGCCGCACAGGCCGCTCCATGCAAAGCCTGAAGACATCGCAAAATACAAAGGTAAATATATGGTAGGCTGGGATGAAATCAGAAAACGCCGCTACCAGAAGCAAATCGAGATGGGATTATTCGATGATAAATGGGACCTGTCACCGAGAGACCGTTCCGTTGCTGCGTGGGAGAATGTGCCTGAGAACCAAAAGGCGCTCTGGGATATGCGCATGGCAACGTACGCCGCGATGATTGACTGCATGGACCAGGGGATAGGCAGAATTCTCAGTGCACTCGAAAAAAATAACATTATTGAAAATACGGTAATTATCTTTATTTCCGACAATGGCGCCTGCGCAGAAACAGCCGGTAATGGAAATATAAATACAATTGGTACAGCGGCAACGGACGAAAGCTACCGCACAGCCTGGGCGAATGCAAGCAATACGCCGTTCAGGCTGTATAAAAGTTATGTACATGAAGGTGGAGTTTCTTCACCAATGATTGTTCACTGGCCAAAAGGACTCAAAGTTCCCAAAGGCTCTTTCTGCGATACGATTGGACATGTAATAGATATTATGCCAACGTGCCTGGAGCTGGCAGAAGCCCAATATCCGAAAGAATTCGATGGCAGGGAAATTTATCAGTTGCCAGGTAAAAGCCTCGTGCCAACGTTTACTGGAAAAGATGTTCCCAGGGAAGCTCTATACTATGAACACGAGGTAAACCGTGCTATAAGAAAAGGTAACTGGAAACTTGTCTCAAGAGCTGTAATGCGTGCTCCCTATACAGGACCATGGGAGCTTTACGATCTCGAAAAAGACAGGACGGAAACTAATAATCTTGCCGGGCAATATCCCGAAGTTGTAACCGAAATGGCCGCGATGTGGGACAACTGGGCGAAGGAAAATAACGTTTATCCCCTCGATGGCAGAGGATGGAATATGAAGATAAGGGCAAGCATAAGGTAGCATGGGCATCCTGTCCATGCATGAACATGCAGGATATACATGCTATGGTTATGCGCCGAAGGTCAGTTTAATATCGAGCGTGTCGCCGAAGGGTTTTGGCTTTTTCGGCTCAGACGGTGGTTTGTTTTTGTTAACGGGCTTTTTGGGTTTTTGCTTTTCTTTTTTGGGAGCAGTCTGTTCCGGCCTGCGCTGCGGTTTCATGCTCAGTGATATTCGCTTCCTGTCGATATCAATTTCCAGCACGCGAACTTTTACCTGCTGATGAACCTTAACAACATCAGCGGGGTCTTTTACAAAATGGTCCGACAGCTCGCTTATATGCACTAATCCATCCTGGTGAACTCCTATATCGACGAATACACCGAATGCTGTGAGATTTGTCACTATCCCTGGCAATTCCATTCCAGCCTTCAAATCCTTAATCTCATTGACTCCTTCTGTAAAACTGAACGCCTCGAACTGCTTTCTCGGGTCGCGTCCCGGCTTGTTCAGCTCGTTTTTTATGTCTATTAGCGTAGGCAATCCGACCGTGTCGTTGACATAGTCCTGGAATTTTATCTGCTCCCGAAGCTCGGAGCTTCTGATCAAATCCGCTATCGAACAATTCAGGTTCTTTGCCATAGCATTAACTATGCCGTAACTTTCCGGATGAACCGCGCTTGCATCGAGCGGGTTCTTCGCGTTGCGGATTCTAAGAAAGCCTGCGCACTGCTCGAAAGTTTTCGCTCCAAGACCTGAGACGTTTCTCATATCCTCGCGCGATTCGAAAGGACCTTTTTCATTTCTGTATTGTACAATCCTTTCAGCGAGTTTGGGACCCACACCAGAAACATAAGTTAAAAGCTGTTTGCTGGCAGTATTTACTTCCACTCCCACAGCGTTCACACAGCTTATGACAGTATCATCGAGACTTCGCCTAAGAAGCGTCTGGTCAACATCATGCTGGTACTGACCTACTCCGATTGATTTCGGGTCTATCTTTACCAGTTCCGCTAACGGGTCCATGAGCCTTCTTCCAATGGATACTGCTCCTCGAACTGTAATGTCATAATCGGGGAATTCCTCTCTTGCGACCTGCGAAGCGGAATAGACGCTTGCACCGCTTTCATTAACCATTACAATCTGGATTTCCTGTGGCAGGCCTAAGCCGCGAACGAATGTTTCGGTTTCCCTGCTCGCGGTTCCGTTACCAATTGCTATTGCTTCTATGTTAAATTTCTGGCACCAGGCTGCTATCTTAATACCTTCGGTTTGTGCTGTTGCCTCAGAGGAAGCATGAGGATATACCACATCGTTATAAAGCAGCTTACCCTGTTTGTCCAAACATACTACTTTGCAGCCTGTTCTGAAAGCAGGGTCTATTGCAAGAACATTTTTCTCACCTAACGGCGAGCTTAGCAGAAGCTGTCTTAAATTTTCTGCGAAGACTTTTATTGCATCCTCATCGGCCTTCTTTTTGCTTTCCAGCCTGATTTCAGTTTCCATCGAGTCTGCCAGGAGTCTTTTATAACTGTCTCTTAGAGCAATTCCAACCTGGCCTGAAGCCGCGTTTTGATTTTTAATAAACAGCGATTCGAGAATGGAAATCGCCCTGTCTTCATCGATTGTTATCCTCATAACAAGAAACTTTTCATTTGCCCCGCGACGGATTGCAAGCACGCGGTGCGATGGAGCAGAAGCAACCGGCTCAGTCCAGTCGTAATAATCTTTATATTTTATCGCTTCTTCTTCCTTGCCGGGAATTACCTTGCTGCTGTATTGTCCCTCTTTCCAGAACAGAGACCGTATTTCCGTTCTGGCCTGCTGGTCCTCGCTAATCCACTCTGCGATTATATCACGCGCGCCGGCAAGAGCATCTTCGATGGAAGCTACCTCTTTTTCTGCATCGATGAACTTTTCAGCTTCTTTTTCCGGGTCGAAAGCTCCCTGCTCGAACAGCATTTTGGCGAGCGGCTCAAGTCCCTTTTCCTTTGCAATAGTTGCGCGTGTCCGCCTTTTGGGCCTGTAAGGCAGGTAGATATCCTCCAGCTCTGACATAATTTCAGCAGCGTTTACTTTATCTTTCAGTTCATCGGTAAGATGACCATGCTCTTCGAGCGATTCGAGTATCGCCTCGCGTCTTTTATCTAATTCTGCAAGCTGTTCGAGCCTGTCACGAATAGTCGTTATCGCTACTTCATCAAGTGAGCCTGTGGCTTCCTTGCGATATCTTGCGATAAAGGGAACTGTAGCGTTTTCAGCCAGCAGCAAAGCAGCCGCACCAACCTGTTTTTCTGTTATATTCAGCTCATTTGCTATTTTGAGTATGTGTTTTGCTTCCATTTTGTACTTCAATAATTAAATTTTTATAAAAAAATAGGTTCCAAACAAAACATATATTATATTGATTGCCCGGCACTTTACAGAAATTTTCCCTAAAATAACAAGTAGAAAATGAATATTTTGAATCGTTACTGTTAAAAAGAGGAAACGCAGTATTTGTGCATTTTTACATAATTTGTCTGCGAAGATTGACGCGAAGAGTCATTGATGATAAAATACTTGTCCCGATTTACAGAAGATTTCGGTGAAAGTAGCTCAGTTGGTTAGAGCACCAGATTGTGGTTCTGGGGGCCGGGGGTTCGAGTCCCCTCTTTCACCCTTTTGGAAAGATTTAATTTTCCGAAACACTGGCGTGAGCTTTTCGAGCCAGTCCCCGGCAGCTTTCGCAATTGCAGGCTCCGACCTGCCTTAAGTGCGAGGAGCCGGCTAATTTTCGCGTTTCTATTATCCTGGCTCCTTTGGTTTCCATTTTGCGAATTGCCAGCTTTGCTTCCCTGATATTATGAGAGCCGGTCGCATCGATTATTACGGTTACTTTTTTGCCTCTCTGTCGCAATCCCAGCGCAGTTGCTTTTACCGCTCCTTCAAGACTTGTCCCGACGAGAATGAATTCATTTGCCTTAATTTCGCTCAGCAGCCTGTCGATGCGAGGCTCATCGAACGGATCGACGCATCGCTTGTGGAGTATAACCTGGCTGTACCTTTTGAATATATCTCTGGGTAAATCCGTATTTCCATCAGCGGCGAAACTCACCCTGTTGCTTACGAGTGTGTAGTGAACTTTCCTTTGGCCTTCCGTGCCATCTATGCAGTAACCGGGAATAGAATCGCCGTTATTGTTTGCATAGACTTCAGCAGTAGAAACTATGGGAACACCATTAATTCGTGCCCAGGCCATCATCCGGCGAATATTTGCAAGCACCCTGCGGTGATTTTTCACACAGGCCTTGCCGCTGACAAGCAGAAAATCTTTTTGTGTGTCGATGTCTAATAAAATTTGTCTTCGTCGAGTTTTTACCAATGGTAAAATCATTTTAGACTTCCTTATCTTCGCATCTGCGAATCCATTTATAAATGGATACGCATCAACGAGTTATCAGGTTCGTACTCTATTTATCGAACTATCAAAAACCCGACTTTAGTATTGATAACTCCATAAAATGAAATTCATCCTTAGCCTGAACATATTTTGTTTTGTATAATGTAATTATAAAATTATCGTTTTTTTCAAAAAAACAGGTTTTTTATATTTTGATTACAAGATGGCTCGAATTTTAAAGGATTATCCGGCGGTTTCACTCAAGTGCGAAGATTTAGACGGAAAAGTTGATTTCGTAAAGATTTTCGGACGTCCAGGACCCGTTCATATCGAAATAGGCTCAGGTAAAGGAACTTTCCTGCTGAATCAGGCGAAGGCAAACCCGGGTGACAATTTACTCGGAATCGAATGGGCGAGCAAATATTATCGCCTTGCGGTTGACCGAATCGGGAGATGGAATATATCGAATGTCAGGGTAATTCGCACCGAAGCGGCGTCTTTTATTACTGATTTTGTACCAGACAATTCTGTGGATTATTTTCATATATATTTCCCCGACCCATGGCCTAAAAAACGACATCACAAGAGACGCTTCATTTGCAATGTTAACCTGGAGAACCTGGTTAGCAGTTTAAAGTCTGGAGGTCAATTACGTATCGCTACCGACCACGCGGAATATTTCGAGCAGATAAAAAATGTTCTCACCGGCGCAGGCGATAAACTCGAGAAAATTGATTTCCTTCCTGCAACTGGCGCTGAAACAGGTGAATGGACAGGCACAAACTTCGAGCGAAAATATTTAAAAGAACAAAGACCTATCTATACCATGGCTTTAAGAAAAAAGTAATTTTTCTTAAATTTATTTGTTGGGATGAAATTTAATTATTGTTTCTGCTTGTTTCAGTAACTGTTCGAGAGAATCCTCCACATTTAATTCTCTCGCCCATTTCTGCAGGTAATTCATATCAATATTTTCCCCATGAACTAAAATAACTCCTAAAATATCGGAAAACTGTTTTTCTGATTGACTATCTTTTGCCCATTCAAGTTTGCTCAGAATCGTATCTTCGGGAGATGTTACCCATACTTCCGAATCTTTTATTCTGGATAGACACCTTCGTTCAAATTCAAGAATACTGAAAGGTCTTTTTTTACGAATAATAAAATCTGCTTTCCAGCTATATTTATTATCAATGATATTAAACATAGAATCATGTACAAATGCATTTCGTGCCGCATCGATACTGGCATAATAATCGGAACCAAGTGATTCTACAAAATTTATAAGCTGCTTCTCTGTTGGTGCTATCACAATATCAATGTCCTGTGTCGCCCTTGGATAACCATGAAGACTGCTCGATATCGAACCGGTTATCATATACGGAATATCATGCTCATTCATTTTTTGAACAAGCTCTTGTAAAAAGGCTTCCTGGCTTGTCATGGTTACATTCCGGTATTGGGATAAATTTGTTTAAAAAGGGATTCACCGATCATCAGTCGAAGAACTTCCTTTTGAATTTGCTGTTCGTTGTAATCAGGATGACGCTCTTTCACACCAGCTTGTACAATAGAACGAAGGAAATCACTAAGCTCGAAAGCCATTTCCATGCGTCTTTCCGGCGTGACTTTTCGCAGAATTTCTACCTGCCTTTTCATAGCTTCAATAGTCGTATCTAATGGTATAACGTTCATACAAATATCTTAAATCAAAAACTGCCTTATTTTCAAGAACAATAAATATTTATAAAAAATCGTTTTTCAATAAGTTCTGCTTGATAGAAATTTTTCTTGGTCTTGCTTTAGAATATCAAGTGGAGGATTATCCCAACCAAATCGGCTGAAGAAATATACAGATCCCTCCAAGGCCAATTCTGAACTCTCAGTTAAGATGCGTTCTGGTGATACTTTCCAAGACTTTAATATAGAATCAGAGGTTGCCGGGTAGTAACCATGCCAGAACTTTGGGAATTCTGCAATCAGCGCAAAGTTTTTAATTTTGAAAAGTTCGACACTAATTTGAAATTCTTCCTTATATAAGTTTTTGCTACATAGCCTAGCAGCAAATTCAAAAAACTCTACAAAGTTATAAAGGAGATTTACAATGCTTATATAACCTGGTATTTCAGACCCATCTTTTTTTGTAAAAGGTAAAACGTTCCTTTCAGCTTCTTTTTGAAGTTGCTCACGCCAGGACTGTTCTTGTATTTCGAATAAATTTATAAACTGGCCGCTGTAGTACAAACGCCAATATTCTTTGTATCCATTCCAAACTGAACCTGATGCAATATAGCTTTGCTCTCGAATTTGTTCTTCACGTTTATCACTAAGAAAAGGATATGACCATCCTCGCAAACTTAAAGATGTTCCCTTAATTATATCAAAAGCTTCGGTACTTTTAATACGCTCCTTATAAATAGAGGGTTGAAAATTTACTCTCCAATGAGGGCTTCTTTTTATTTTACCAGGTAAGTCCTGAATCTTAAAAGCCATTAAAGTCCCTCCAACTCATTATCAAATTTATTTTTGTCAGTTTTTTCTAATTGTTCTGTCTCAATATTTATTCCAGCTTTATGTATTTGTTGTAAGAAATTCCTTGTCCTTTTCTCGACTGCAAGGTCTATCAGGTCATGCATTTCATCTGCATTTTGTACTTCTCTACTTTCAGGCTTTCCGATTGGACGAATGTAAAAAGCTCCCTGCCTGAACTCTTTTCTTTAAAGATTCATATCCTTCTAAATTAGTTGTGGGTAAAGCTCCCATTCAAAATTCCTTATCTTGTGAGCTGGAAGTTTTCTTCTCCTATAAGCTGTTTCATTTTTCGGCAGAATTCGAGGTCGGGATTGACATTTAGAGCTTTATCAGCGGCTGCATATACTTTGCCCTTTTCTGTCTGCACGGTGACATAAACGGCGCTTTTTCCTTTGTGATATTTACAAATAGTTTTAATTTGAGCCACTCTTTCCTTGGTGACCTCTCTGGAATTTAGTTTGAGCCTGACTTTCGCGGCCAGCTTGTCCCTGACATCATCGAGCGCTATCAATTCTTCCGCGATAATATTCGGCGTCTCTCTCCTGTAATCGGCTTTGCCCTTTACGAAAACAACATTATCCTCGACAAGAACGCTGCTGTATTTGTTCAGTACCTCCGGGAACAGGACAACTTCAATCTGCCCCTGAAGGTCTTCAAGAGTGAAAACAGCCATTTTCGAGCCTGCGTTTCGGCCTGATTTTGTGACATTGAACCTGATTTTTGTCACCATCCCGCCTATCACGACCTGTTTATCCCCGTTAGGCTGTGCCAGGTCGGCGCTGTTGCAGCTTGAAAAGATATTGATTGTCTCTGCGTGGTGACTCAAAGGATTGCTGGTGACATAAAATCCCAGAACTTCTTTCTCGAAAGCGAGCATTTTCGGCTCAGGCCACGGGGCGGCGTGAGGTAACTGCTGGTGGTCTTTGGAATAATCGCTGCCGGCAGTAACCTGGCCAAAGAAATTCATCTGGCCTGCCTGCTTGTCAGCCTGCAGGTTTGCGCCGTTTTGCATTGCTTTTTCAAGACCCAGCATCATTTGAGCACGGTTGCCTCCGAGATTGTCGAAGGCTCCGGATTTTATAAGAGCTTCGAGCACCTGCTTGTTAGCCGCTCTTAAATCGACATTTTCACAAAAATGATACAGGCTCTGAAATTTGCCTATTTTCTGCCTGGCCGCCATGATTTGCTCGACTGCTTTTTCCCCGACTCCCTTGACCGCGGCCAGACCAAAACGGATAACGCCTTTTTTCTTTTCTCCTTCGTCCTGGTTATCATAGAGCGGCGTAAAATCAACTCCGCTTTCGTTTATATCAGGCGGCATAACACGGATATCCATTTGGCCGCACTCACCGATATAATCGACAATTTTTTCTGTATTATCCATTTCAAAAGTCAGCAGCGCCGCCATAAACTCGACCGGCCAGTGGGTTTTCATATAAGCTGTCTGGTAAGCGATAAAAGCGTAGCGGGTCGAGTGACTTTTATTGAATCCATATCCCGCGAAACGCTCGATAAGCTCGAAAATCTGCTCAGCCTGCTGTTTCTTTAATCCTTTATCCACGCAGCCTGTGATGAATCTTTCCTTCTCTTTGGCTATTATGCTCGCCTTCTTTTTACTAATTGCTTTAATTAATGTATAAGCCTCGCGAAGCGGGATGTCACCAAGTCGGTTGCATATTCGCATAACCTGCTCCTGGTAAGTCATAATCCCGTAAGTCTCTTCGAGCACTTCATTCATTATCGGGTGAGGCAGGCTCCATTTGGCGCCGTGTTTCCTGTCGATATAATCGGGAATAAGTATCATAGGTCCGGGCCGATAGAGCGCGTTCGCAGCAATCAAATCCTCGATCCTGTCAGGTTTCATTTTCATAAGAAGGTTCTGCATTCCGCCCGATTCGAACTGGAAAACACCTTTTGTCCTTCCCTCGGTGAACATCTTGAAAACCTTTTGGTCTGTAATGTCGATTTTCTCCAAATCGATATTTTCTCCCTGATTGTCACTGACTAATCGACAGGCTCTTTCCAGCACGCTGAGAGTCTTTAATCCGAGAAAATCCATTTTCAGCAGGCCGACTTTTTCGACCATAGGCCCCTCGAACTGTGTTACAATGTCATCGGAACCGGGAGCTTTATATAAAGGCACGAAATTTGTTAAAGGCTCATCTGCAATAACAACGCCCGCCGCGTGTATCGAGGCATGACGAGCCAGGCCTTCGAGCTTTTTACTTATGTCTATTACTCTGCGTGTAACATCGTTCTCTTCATAAGATTTCTTCAGCTCAGGCTCTGTTTCTATTGCTTTTTCAAGTGTCATATCGAGCGAGGACGGGACGAGTTTGGCCAATCGGTCGGCTTCACTTAGCTGGACTCCGAGCACCCTGCAAATATCGCGAATGACCGCGCGGGCTTTCATCGTTCCGAAAGTGATTATCTGCGCAACATGCCCATACTTGCCGCGGACATAATCGATTACCTTCGCGCGATGTGCCTGGCAAATATCGATATCGATATCGGGCATCTCGTTCCGTTGAGGGTCCATGAAACGCTCGAAAAGCAAGTCATAACGCAGAGGGTCAACATCGCACAAACCCAGGCAATACCCGACAAGCGTACCTACGCCGCTGCCTCTGGCGCCTATGGCGATATGGTTTTCGTGTGCATAATTGCAGAAATCCCACACAATCAAAAAATAACTTGCGAAACCTTTCGACTCGATAACTTTCAGCTCCCTGTCAAGCCTTTCCTTTATCGGCTCGGAAATTTCGCCATAGCGTTTCTTTGCTCCTTCATAACAAAGCTCTGTGAGATAATCTTCCGGCGTCTTTTGGTCGGGAGGCTCGAATCGCGGCGCGTGACGTGTTTTCAAATCAATCTCTACATTGCATCTTTGCGCGACAGCCAGAGTGTTATCACAGGCTTCAGCCGCTTCTGGAAAGAGACTGCGCATCAGGGCGGGGCTTTTAAGAAAAACATCCGGCGGATAAATCATCCTGTCAGCATCATCTGCTCTCTTGCCTGTGCTGATAGCACAAAGACAGTTATGCGCCTCGTGGTCGCTTTCTTCCAGGAAATGTACATCGTTCGTAGCTATCAGACCTATACCCATCTTTTTAGCAAGATTTATAAGGCCGCTGCATATTGCCGGGTCATCGTTTTCGTGCCTCTGTATCTCGAGGAAAAATCTATCGGGACCGAAGATTTTCAGGTAGCTTTCTGCCGCGTCACGAGCAGCTTTTTCATCGCCGCGGGCAATTGCACCATTGACTTCGCCTTTGAGACATGCTGTTGCACAAATCAGGCCTTCGCTGAATTGTGCTAGAACTTCCTTATCAATTCGCGGGCGATAGTAGAATCCTTCGGTAAAACCGATAGTTGCAAGTTTAAGAAGGTTATGATAGCCGGTAAGGTTTTCAGCAAGCAGTATCAGGTGATAAGCAGCGTCGGAGATACTCGTCTTTGTCCTGTCGAGCCTGCTGCCCGGTGCTATGTACGCTTCGATTCCGAGGATGGGTTTGATGCCTGCTGATATTGCTTTTGTATAAAACTCGACGGCGCCGAACATATTGCCGTGGTCGGTTACCGCTACTGAATCCATATTGAGCTTGCGGCATTGCCTGAACAATTTATCAAATGATATCGCACCATCCAGAAGTGAATACTGGCTGTGCAGATGTAAATGTGCAAATCCTTTATTCAACATAACTTACGAAGCTCCTTCAATAAAATCTAATAACTGCCCGAGTTTCATTTGACCTTGAAAGGCGGATTCAACTCATAAATACACCTGTGCTATTCTGCTGTTCCATTATCATTTCCATATGGGCTTCCATCATCCGGGTCGTATGAGTTGCTGCTTAAAGCTATTGGTGTTTGGCCGGAAACCACATAAAACACGTTCGGATCAAATGAAATTACCGGTATCGGAATCTGATCACAAGCATAAAACATGTTATTAATATTAAAGCAAAAACAAACCAAAGTAAATATTGTTATTTTTATGTATCTGTTCATTTTCCAGCTCCTTGTTTTTTAGATTCCTCATCAGCATTGACAAACGCCATGGCGGCAGCAGTTCTTCGAGAACGGCACAGCCGGTACGGCAGAATAAACGAGCACAACTCATGGATGCCACGTGACTTCTGGCTTACACAAGAAGAAAAGCAGCGGCTTCGCTGCAACGATTAACCCGGGATTAACCCAGCGCGGCGTAGCCGCAACCAATCCGCCAGAAAGGAATTTGGCGGACTAAACTCTAAATCCTAAATCCGAAACAATCCTATCCTGAGCATAGTCGAATGGAATTAAATATCAAAATTCCAATGCTTCAAACGAGAACGTAATTCTATGTCTGACATCAAGTTATAAAACTATAAATTAAAAACACGCATAAAAAACAAGAAGTTTACGGATTGTAGTACAGAGAAAATCAATTAACTCAAAACTCAAAATTAAACATTCAAAACTGAAAATCTATACGCTATCCGCTAAATCCTATATCCTGTTTTATTCTGTCTCCTGTATTCTGTGTTCTGTATTCTTAAAAAATGAATTTATTCAGTTTTTTTCTCAGCTTTTCCCTGTTTTTCACCTGACATTCCCAGATTACAAGAACCTTCCAGTCTTTTAAATTATCCGCAGATTCACGCTGATTTTCACAGATATTTAACGAGTCACAAGACACGAGATACGAGTCATGATTTCCATAATTGTACCGCCGGACACCTTTAAATTTCCCTTTTCTGTGATTTTTTCCCTCAAAATGTTAAGCTTCTTGGAGAGCAAAATTTGTACCGAACAGGATTGATGGTGTCCCCAGATTATGGCTTAGGTATGTTATTATAGTCATAATATGAAAACGAAAAATAATAACAGCGATGATTTACGTCCAGAATACGATTTTGATTACACAAAGGCTGTACGCGGTAAATACTGTAAACGATTACTCGAAGAAGGAGCAAACGTTGTAGTTCTTGAGCCGGATATAGCTAAAGCTTTTGGCGATTCTGCGACTGTAAACAAAGCTCTAAGATCACTGCTCGATTTTTCACGTTCAACACAGCATCTAACAAAACGTTCAAAACCACGCAATAAAAAAATTATTCAACATTAAAGATGTTCGAAGGCGAACCCTGCGGCGTAGCTGAAATGGAAGGATGGACAGTACAAAAGAAAAATATTAAATAACAAATATTTTTCCCAAAAATACAAAGGGCGTCTATATTTTACGAAGACGCCCTTTTTTATTTTAATTAAATTCACCATGAAAAAAAGAAGTTTACCCGCCCGCGGCGGAAACCACGAAGGTCTCGACTTTATCATTCCGCACTTGTTGCGGAATCCAGAAAAAATGCTGTTCAATTCTTTATTATCCGCAGATCGA
>CAYSHS010000065.1:0-5483 GCA_964430845.1 uncultured Pirellulales bacterium
ACACGCGACTGATATATATCGAGAGTATTGCTAATCCGAAAAATAATGTTTTACAGTATGACAAAATCGCTGACATAGCCCATGAACAAGGAATGCCTCTGATTTGCGATAATACAGTTACCACGCCAATACTTTTCAGACCTTTTGAATATGGCGCTGATATTGTAATTCATAGTTGCACGAAGTTTATTGGCGGTCACGGAACAAGCATAGGCGGTGCGATAATTGATTCAGGCAATTTCGACTGGAGCAATGGAAGATATCCCGAGCTTACCGAGCCTGACTCAAGCTATCATGGAGTCAAATATGTAGAGTCCTTTGGTAACATGGCCTATATTATTAAAGCCAGAACTCAACTTTTGCGTGATATGGGTTCATGCATGTCACCTTTTAACGCATTTTTATTTTTGCAGGGACTGGAAACTCTGCATTTGCGTATGCCCAGGCACTGTGAAAACGCACTTGCCCTGGCCAGGTGGCTCGAAAAACAGCCCCAGGTTAGCTGGGTAAATTATCCTGGACTTGAATCGCACCCTGATTATAAATTGGCAAAAAAATATTTTCCGAATGGACAGGGTGCAATTCTCGGATTTGGTATCAAAGGCGGGAAAAAGGCCGGTATTAAATTTATAAATAGTGTTAAATTAGCAAGCCATTTGGCGAATATTGGCGATAGCAAGACCTTGGTAATACATCCGGCCAGCACAACCCACCAGCAATTGAATGAAAAAGAACAGCTTGCAGCCGGAGTTACAGAAGATTATATTAGAACATCTGTCGGAACTGAGCATATAGATGATATAATAACGGATTTTGAACAGGCTTTGAAAAACAGTTATGAATTTTGAGTTATAAGTTTTTAGGGGAGAATATATGTCTGACAGTACCGTGAAAAAAAGAGTTATAAATTTGCCCTACAGGTTATTAAAAGACGCAGAAATATGTGATGATAAAAAATTATTAGATTTATCAGAAGAACTATTAAAGATACTTACAAGTATTGTCAAAACAGGTTACGAAAAAAATAAACCAAAAATTCAAAACTAAGGACTAAAAATTAATTATGTGGGATTATACAGATAAGGTAAGAGATCATTTTTTCAATCCGCGTAATGTGGGAGAAATTGAAAATCCGGACGGTATAGGGGAAGTCGGCTCACTGGCCTGCGGCGATGCCCTGAAATTGACATTTAAACTTGATAAGACGGGAAAAATTGAAGACGCAAAGTTTAAGACCTTTGGATGTGCAAGCGCGATTGCATCGTCATCTGTTCTAACTGAATTAATTAAGGGCAAGACCCTGGAAGAAGCTGCCAAAGTTACAAATAAGGATATTGCTGACTATCTTGGCGGCTTACCTGAGCAGAAAATGCACTGCTCTGTCATGGGACGGGAAGCTCTTGAGGCGGCGATTGAAAATTATCGAACAGGCGGCAAGAAAAAACATGAGCTTGAAGGTAATGTAGTATGTACCTGCTTCGGCGTAACAGATAAGGAAATCGAAAGAGTTGTAAGAGAGAATAATCTCTCAACAGTCGAGGAAGTGACAAATTATTGCAAAGCCGGGGGCGGTTGCGGCGGATGCAAGGGAGAAATCGAAAAAATAATTGAAAATGTAAAAGGAGAAAAGCTTAAAGCAGCAACTTCTACAGTACCTCATAAGGCAGGGAAATTAACGAATATTCAGAAAATACAATTGGTACAGCAGACGATAAATGAACAAGTAAAGCCTCTTTTGCGTGAACATGGTGGAAATATCGAACTCATTGATGTTGAAGGAAACAAAGTTATTGTGGCATTCAGAGGTATGTGTGCCCAATGCCACCTTGCTGAGTTTACGATGAAAGACGTAGTAGAGGCAAGACTACGGGAATATGTTTCTGAGGATTTGTTTGTCGAAGAATACACAGATTCTGCGGCACAACCTCATCATCATCAGGAATAGAATTAACGAAATTATAATATATTCGGAATAAAGAAATGAAAACTATATATTTTGACAATAATGCAACAACAAAAATGGATGAGCAGGTATTCGAGGAAATGAAGCCTTATTTCAGCGAATTGTATGGAAATCCATCGAGTATGCATACTTTTGGCGGCCAAATCAGCCACAGGATAGGCAGGGCACGTGAGCAGGTTGCCGAGCTTCTTGGCTGTGAGCCGAGTGAGATTATTTTTACGAGCGGCGGTACTGAAAGTGACAACACTGCAATAAAAGGTATTCTGGCAGCGGCACCTAACAAACGGAAAATCATAACAACAAGAGTCGAGCACCCTGCGGTTTTAGCAGTCTGCCGCGAGCAGGAAAATCATGGCTATACAGTTATCGAGCTGGGTGTCGATAAGAAGGGCAGGCTCGACCTTTCCGAGCTGGAACAGCAAGTTGACGATGATACTGCTTTAGTAACTATTATGTACGCTAATAATGAGACAGGTGTCATATTTCCGATTGAGCAGATAGCCGAGTTAGTGACATCGAAAGGTGTGGTATTTCACACAGATGCGGTTCAGGCTGTCGGGAAAATTCCTCTGGATTTATCGAATAGTAATATTAATTTATTAAGTATCTCAGGCCATAAGCTTCATGGTCCCAAAGGTGCTGGAGTTCTCTTTGTCAGGAAGGGTACAAGGCTCTCTCCATACCAGTTGGGGGGGCATCAGGAGTCAGGCAAGAGAGCGGGTACGGAAAACGTACCCGGAATCATCGGTTTGGGAAAAGCCTGCGAAATTGCGAAGAAGAACATTAACCATGAAAACTTTAAAGTAAAAAAACTCAGGGACAAGCTTGAAAAGGCAATTTTGCAAAAATGCCCGGACTGCCAGGTAAATGGTGAAATCCGGCACCGCCTGCCCAACACAAGCAATATCAGTTTCGAGTATATCGAAGGCGAAGCGATTTTATTAATGCTCGACCGTCACGGTATATGTGCCAGCAGCGGCTCGGCTTGTACCTCCGGCTCGCTTGAGCCAAGCCACGTATTGCGAGCAATGGGCGTCCCATTTACTGCCGCTCATGGCTCAATACGTTTTAGCCTAAGCAAATATAACACAGAGGACGAAATTGATTATACGATTGAAAATATACCGCCAATTGTCAATCGGCTTCGTGAACTCTCGCCTTTTGTACCGAAACTTTTGTAGCGCGGGCATCCTGCCCACGATACGTTTTATTATGAACAAGACACTTGATGAAAAATACGAATTGCTTAAGCAAACTCTCAAAAAGCTGGGAAGAGCAATTGTTGCCTATTCCGGCGGAGTTGATAGTACATTTCTTCTTAAGGTAGCCGTAGATGCACTCGGCTCGGAGAATGTTCTGGCTTGTATCGGTGTTAGTTCGTCTCTATCCGGGACACAATATAAGAGAGCTATTGAATTCGCGAAATTAATCGGAGCAAAAGTCGAAGAAGTTAAAGTACAGGAAATTTATGATTCCGATTATTCAGTCAACAGCCCCGACAGATGTTTCTACTGTAAATCGCACCTTTATTCTGTGCTGAGGGAAATCGCACTGCAAAAGAAATTCGATAATATAATCTGCGGCTGTAATTTCGACGATAAAGATGATTTCAGACCCGGTAATATAGCCGCTGATATTAAAGGAGTATTATCTCCTTTGATAGAAGCTGAATTTACTAAAGATGATATTCGTCAAATGAGCAAAAAACTCAATCTTCCTACTTCCGATTTACCCGCTTCTCCATGTCTGGCATCGAGAATAACCTATGGCTTGAATATTACCGAACAGAGATTAAAACAAGTTGAGGAAGCGGAAGATTTTTTGCGGGAGCTTGGTTTTGTCGAATTTCGTGTTCGCCATCACGACACAATCGCAAGAATAGAAGTTAGACCCGAAGACCTAAATAAATTAATTTCCGAAACAATACGACTCAAAATAATAGATAAAATGAAGTCCATTGGTTTTAAATTCATCACAGTTGATTTGCAGGGTTTTCGTTCTGGTTCGCTTAACGAGACCCTTACAGACTCACAAAAACAAATCAGTATTTGAACGTAACACGGGCATTTTGCCCATGCTGCGTTAATCATTCGCTGATTTTTCGCCACTTGCGGTTGTCAGATTCAATCAGTTTATCTGCAGCGGGGAAACTTTCTGCTCCGGCGGGGTATTCATATGGAGTAGAATCACTCTTATCCCATGACTCTAATATCGGGGTAAGGATGCTCCATGCTGTTTCTATGCTGTCCTGCCGCGTATAAAGAGTCTGGTCGCCAAGCATGCAATCTAATAGAAGTCTTTGATATGCTTCGGGCATTTCTGTCCCGAAGATTTCTGAATAATTGAAATTCATCGTCAGGGTGCTCATACAATGCTTGGAGCCGGGACGCTTTGCCTGGAAATTGAGCATAATTCCTTCCTGGGGCTGTATTTGCAGCACAAGAACGTTCGGAGGCATTTCATCAAGTCCCATCGAAACAAACATGGAATGAGGGACTTTCTTGAAAGTGATTGCGATTTCCGTGTCTTTGCCTGGAAGTCTTTTCCCCGTTCGCAGGTAGAAGGGGACATCCTTCCATCGCCAGTTATCAATGAATAATTTAGCGGCGACAAAAGTTTCTGTTTTCGAGTCCGGTGCGACCGAATCTTCGGACTTGTAGCATGCGACTTTTTCGCCTTCGACTATTCCTTCGCCATATTGCCCTCTGACAAAATAATTATCAAGCTCCTCGAGTTTAAATGGACGAATAGATTTCAATAGTTTTACTTTTTCATCGCGAATGCTGTCAGCCTCGAATGATATGGGAGGCTCCATCGCGGCCAAAGTGAGCATCTGGAGCATGTGGTTCTGGAACATATCACGCAATGCGCCGCTTTTGTCGTAATAGCTGGCCCTATGTTCCACACCTGCGGATTCCGCAATTGTAATCTGCACGTGGTCTATATAATTGCGGTTCCAGAGCGGCTCGAAAATGGCGTTCGCAAAGCGAAACATCAGGATATTCTGTACGGTTTCCTTGCCTAAGTAATGGTCTATTCGATAAACCTGGGATTCTTCGAAGCATTTGTGGATTATATTGTTAAGCTCGACAGCACTTCGCATGTCCCTGCCGAATGGTTTTTCGACGACTAATTTTACCTGCGGCCGGCAGGATAAATCAGAAGTGCCGAGATGCTCGACTATTGTGCCGTACAGCAAAGGTGGCACTGAAAGATAAAAAATTATGTTTTCGCTGACTCCATGCTCTTTCCCAAGCTGCGCGACTCTAATATTAATATGATTGTAGAATGACGTGTCACCATAATCCCCTGTGATGTAATAGAGATGGTTCGTAAAAGACTCTATATTTTTCTGCAATAAATATTGTGCATTTTGAGCGATAGCCTGCCTGGCACTATCTCTGAACTGCTCGTCAGAAAGCTCTTTTCTGCCTGCGCCTAAGAGAAAAAAATTCTCACTAAGCAGGTCATGCTCGAATAAGCGAAACAAGCTTACGAGCAATTTTCTGTGTACAAGGTC